>JABWCR010000007.1 GCA_013359125.1 Armatimonadota bacterium
GCTTCGGCTGCGAGGAGTGAGGGGCGCTCTTTATTTCGCCAGCTTCAACGCCCGCAGGGCTCGCTTGACCGGATCGTAGTATCGATCCGCAACGCGCTCCTTCAGCGGGACGCCAGGCTTCCGCCTGGCACGGCGTTTCGGCTCGCGGGGGCGCTCGCCCTCCCGAACGGTTGGGAACCTTCCGCCTGGCCTGCCGCCCGGAAGGGCGGCGCTCCGTCTTTTGGCTCGCGGGGACGCTCGCCCTCCCGAACGGTTGGGAACCTTCCGCCTGGCCTGCCGCCCGGAAGGGCGGCGCTCCGTCTTTCGGCTCGCGGGGACGCTCGCCCTCCCGAGACATTCTCGACGAGCCGAACGGGAATCTGCGCAAATGTAGCACAAAACTGAGTACGAATCTGCGCAGAAACGCGCCTATCCCATCTTTCTCAAAACCATGGGAAGAATGCCGCCGTGCCGGTAGTACTCTGCCTCGACCGGCGCATCGACCCGAGCAATGGCGCCGAACTCGAACATGCTTCCGTCGGGACGACGCGCTGTAACGGTGAGCCTCTTTTTGGGCGCCAAATCGGCCACACCCTGGATCGAGATCGTCTCTTCGCCCGTCAGCCCCAGGGTTTCTCGGTTCTGACCCGGTTCGTACACCAGCGGCAATACGCCCATGCCCACCAGGTTGCCCCGATGTATGCGCTCAAAACTCTCCGCTATCACTGCCCGCACGCCCATTAGCGCGGTGCCCTTGGCCGCCCAGTCTCGGCTGCTGCCCGTGCCGTACTCTTTTCCGGCCAGTACCACCAGCGGCACATTGCCCGCCCGATAGCGTTCGGCGGCCTGATAGATCGAAATCTGATCGCCCGTCGGCCAGTGGATGGTTACACCGCCCTCGCTGCCTGGAATCAGCAGGTTGCGGATGCGCACGTTAGCAAACGTGCCTCGGATCATCACCTCGTGGTTGCCCCGCCGCGAACCATAAGTGTTAAACTCATGCGGACGGACGCCGCGCTCTTGAAGATATTGCCCCGCCGGACTGTTGGGCGATATCGCTCCTGCGGGCGAGATGTGATCGGTCGTAACCGAATCGCCGAAAGCGGCCAAGATTCGCGCGCCGTCGATATCGGTCATCGGCGGGGGGGCGTCCGGCATTCCGTCAAAGTAGGGAGGCCGCTGAATGTAGGTCGAATCGCCGCTCCAGTCGTAGATCTCGCCGCTGGGCACGGGCAGCGCCTGCCATCGCTCGTCGCCTGCGAACACGGACGCATATCGGCTCTTGTACATCTCTGGCCTTAGCGATCCGCCGATTACTGCGCGCACCTCGTCAAAAGTCGGCCAAATGTCGCGCAGATAAACAGGCTGGCCGTTTCGGTCTGTGCCCAGCGGCTCGGTCTGCAGGTCGAGATCCACCGTGCCGGCCAATGCGTACGCAACCACCAAGGGCGGCGATGCCAGATAGTTCGCCTTGACTTGGGGGTTGATGCGGGCTTCAAAGTTTCGGTTTCCGCTGAGCACGGCGGCGACCACCAGATTGCCTTCGTCCACCGCCTTTCCAATGTGTTCGGGAAGGGGGCCGCTGTTGCCGATGCATGTGGTGCAGCCGTAGCCGACCACGTGAAAGTTGAGCGCCTCTAACGGCTCCATCAGGCCTGCCGCCGTCAGATAGTCCGACACCACGCGCGATCCGGGCGCAAGGCTCGACTTCACCCAAGGTTGGGTTTTGAGGCCGCGCTCCACTGCTTTCTTGGCCAGTAGTCCGGCCGCTACCATTACGCTTGGGTTCGAGGTGTTGGTGCAACTGGTGATGGCCGCTATCACGACGCTTCCGTGGCGAAGCGCGTACTCTTCAGTTTGCACTTCCTTTCTCGCATCTTTTTCGGCTACATCGTATCCGCCGCCGATCATGGGCGCGATCACTCGGGGGCAGGCAGTCTTGATCTCTTCTTCGGTCAGCCCAAAGCCTCTTTCTGTGGGCGGCGTGCGCAGAATCGCTTGGAACTTCGACTGCATCTGACTGAGCGGAACCCTATCTTGCGGACGCTTTGGCCCGGCCAGGCTCGGCTCGACGGTCGAAAGATCAAGCTCTAAGAGGTCGGAATAAATCGGATCGGGCGCGTCGTCCGTTCGGAACAGCCCTTGTTCCTTTGTATAGGCCTCGACCAAGTTGATCAGAGACTCGTGACGACCGGTGAAGCGGAGATAGTCGAGCGTCTTTTGGTCGACAGGGAAGAATCCCATCGTCGCGCCATACTCCGGCGCCATGTTGGCAATGGTCGCGCGGTCCTCTACTGTCAGGTTAGCAAGGCCGGGTCCAAAGAACTCCACGAATTTGTCGACTACGCCGCGGGCTCGCAACATTTCTGTAACGGTCAGCACCATGTCGGTGGCGGTCGTGGTCTTCGGCAATTCGCCAGCCATCTTGAAGCCGACCACTTCGGGCATTACCATATAGTAGGGCTGGCCAAGCATGACCGCCTCGGCCTCGATGCCGCCCACGCCCCAGCCCAATACGCCCAGACCGTTGATCATCGTCGTATGGCTGTCAGTACCGACCAAGGTATCGGGCATCAGCAGAGTCTCGCCGTTCTCTTGCCGAGACAGCACGACCGATGCTAGATACTCCAAGTTGACTTGGTGCACGATGCCAGTGCCGGGCGGAACGACGCGAAAGTTCTCGAAAGCCTGCTGCGCCCATCGGAGCAGGGCATACCGCTCGTGATTGCGCTCGAACTCCTTCTCTACATTAAACAGAGCTGAAAACTGCGATCCGAACTGGTCGACTTGAACCGAGTGATCGATGACCAAATCGGTCTGTACGACCGGGTTTATGATCGTCGCGTTGCCTCCCCGATCCCTCATGGCGTTGCGCATGGCGACCAAATCGACCACCACGGGCACACCGGTGAAATCCTGCAAAACGACGCGGGCCGGCATGAGGGGGATCTCCACGCTGGCCGGTTTGGGCTGCCATTGAGATACGGCAAGAGCGACCTCGTCCGATCCGAACGGAGAGCGGAGCTGGTTTTCGAGCAGAACGCGAATGGAATAAGGAAGACGATCGATGTTCGCCCCTAGCGCGCTCAGCTTATAGATCGCGAACGAGCCTTCGGGTCGGTTGAGCGTCGATTTTGTGCCCAGTCGGTCGGCCAGCGCCATGTTGTCACCTCGGTTGTGGGAGATGATTGATTTTACCTGCAGGATTTTGGAACCTTGAGAGCGAAGATGGGTAATCATGATTATGAAACGGCCTCTTGTTAGCTTCTGGCTCTCGCTCATCGCCGTCGCGCTGTTTGCCCAGTCGGATGAAGCCGTTATCGAGCGCATCATCAAGGAAGGCAAAGAAAACAATCAGGTGATGGAACATCTGCGCCATCTGACCAAGCAGATCGGTCCGCGCCTGACCGGATCGCCTGGACTTCAAACAGCTTGCGAATGGACGGCGCAGAAGTTTCGCGAGTACGGGCTCCAGAACGTAACTTTGGAAAAGTGGGGCGAAGTTCCGGTCGGATTTGAGAGAGGGAAGCGGCAGATCGCTCGAATGGTCGAACCTGAGCGGCGCGACTTTGAGTTTACTTCGCCCGCTTGGACGCCAGGAACGAACGGTCTGCAGCGAGGCCGCGCGGTCAAGGCGCCTGCCGACATGGAAGAGTTCGAGAAGGTCAAAGAATCACTGAAGGGCGCATGGCTGCTGATGCCGCCCACTCAAGGCGGAGGACGGCGCGCTCCGGACGCCCAGCCTACCGATTTGGAGAAGGCGATAGCGGCGAGCGGTGCGTTAGGCAAGGTTTTTGGCTCGCAAAACGAGTTGGTGCGCACGAGCGGCTCATTTAGGAACCTCACCTGGGAGAGTTTGCCGACCGAGGTGCGCATCACCGTCCGAAAGTCCGATTACGACGCTGTGATGGAGCAAATCGCTGCCGGCAAGCAACCGCTCCTTGAGTTCGATCTTGAGCAACGGTTTATGCGGGGGCCGGTGCCTCTGTACAATGTGATCGCCGACATTCCTGGCACGGAGAAGCCCGACGAGATGGTCATCGTCAGCGGGCATCTGGACAGTTGGGACGGGCCTGGATCGGAAGGCGCGCAGGACAACGGCACGGGCACAATGGTGGCCATAGAAGCCGCACGATTGCTGATGAAATCCGGCGCAAAGCCCAAGCGCACGATCCGCTTTATCCTATGGACCGGCGAGGAGCAAGGTTTGCTCGGCTCGCGCGCCTATGTGGAGATGCACAAGGACAAGCTGGACAAGATTTCGGCCGTGTTCGTGGACGACGGCGGCTCGAACTATCAAGGCGGCCTAACCTGCATTGCTGAGATGGAGCCAATGCTGAAGACGGTGATCGAGCCGGCAATGAAGGCCTTTCCCGACTTACCGATGAAGGTAACCGTACAGGATCGAATGCCCCGCGGCGGCGGCAGCGACCATGCGCCGTTCAATGCGGTCGGCGTGCCGGGCTTCTTCTGGCACGAGACGGGCCGCAACAACTACACGCATCACCATCACACCCAGCACGATAAGTTTGAAACGTGCATACCTGAGTACTTGGTGCAGAGCAGTGTGAACAGCGCGATCGCGTCCTACTTGTTGGCGAATGCGGAGACCCTGTTACCGAGAGAGAAGGCGGCCCCTGCTTCGGAAACGAGGCCCTAAGGCTTCATCCCGCCTCTGACGATTGGCTTGGCTCGCTGGGCGGCGTTTCGGGTTTGGGCGTCTGCTTCTTCTTCGCCTCCTGAACAATGCCAGCGGCAACAACGAGTAGGCCGACGCCGGCAGCGTAGGGCAAGAACCACTCGATCTGGCTGATTAGCTTGCCTCCGACGTAAATCGCCGCCGTGGCGACAATGATCAGCAGTCCAAAGTAAATCAGCTTGTTTTGAGGCATTGCCTATCTCCTCCGGGCTATTCCCTCAGCATTCTCTGCACTTCTTGAGCCGCTTCGACCTCGCCGATCCGATTTTCCATCGATTTCAAGCGATCTTCCATGTGATCCAATCGCTCCTGCAAGCTGAGCGAATGCTCGGTCGTCGAGCTGCGAAGTTTCTTGAGTTCCTCGCCGATCGCGCCTGTCCACTGCCTTTGTGATTCTGACTGCGGCAACGACTTCGGCGCCCGAACCAATCGGATCATGATGCCAATGCCGATCAAGATCAGCATCACCATGATGCCGACTGACGTTATGATGAAAACTCCATCGTCCACTTTATTCCCCCGTAACGTGGCTTAGACTTATTTTACCCTCATAAATCGCTTTGCCGACGATCACGCTCTCGACGCCCAAGTCGAACAGCGTCTTAACATCGGCCATCGAGGCCACGCCGCCCGAGGCGATGACGGGAATCGAAACCGCGGCGAGTAAAGCGCGAACCGGCTCCGGGTCGATCCCGCGCATCGATCCGTCTCGCATGACGTTGGTAAACACAATGCGCTTGCATCCCGCCTGTTCGGCGCTTTTGGCCGCCTTCAGGTAGTCGCCCGCCATGCTTGCCCACCCGTGCGTGGCGGCCTCGCCGAACTTCACATCTAACCCCAGCGCGACCTTCTCGCCGAACTCATTATAGAACGAAGCATCGCCCTCCACCGCCGCCGTGCCAATGACCAAGCGATCAACGCCGGCATCGATCAGCATCCGCGCAGACCCAAGCGTCCTGATGCCGCCGCCCGCCTGCACAGGGATGCCGACCGCGCTACAGATTTGGGCGATCAGAGCATGAGCGACTGGAATTCCGTCGCGGGCGCCCGCCAAATCGACAACGTGCAGCCGCCGCGCCCCTTGGCGCTCGAAATCGACCGCCACGGCGATCGGGTCGTTCGAATAATACGTCTCCGTACCGAACTCGCCGCGCGTCAGTCGCACGCATCGCCCGTCCAACAGGTCGATGGCAGGGATGATCTCCATGCTAACGCATCTCCGTTAACGCGCCTAACAAAAGATCGACGTTTTCCCTCGTGCAGGACCGCCCCATAAGACCGATCCGCCAAACCTTGCCCTTCCATTCGCCCAGTCCGCCGCCGATCTCGATGTTGCAGTTTCGCAACAGCCTCTGGCGCAGTTCGGCCTCGTTCACGGGCGCTTCGATACTGGTGAGCATGGGCAAGCGATTCGGTTCGTCGATCATAAAACGGAATCCCAGTTCGCCTAAGCCCTGCCAAAGCGCCTGAGCGGTTTCGAGGTGGCGCCGATAGCGATTCTCCAGACCTTCTTCTTCGATCAGTCGCAAAGCGGCGTCCATGGCATAGAGCAGGGTTGGGCTGGCCGTGTGGTGATAAATGTGCGGCTCGTTCCAGTAATCCCAAAGCAGCCTAAGGTCTAAATACCAACTGAGGTTGGGCGACCGACGAGTTTGAATGCGCTCCCAAGCGCGAGGACTGACGGTGATGGGAGCCAGGCCAGGCGGCCCGCCAATACACTTTTGCATTGCGGAATAGACGACATCGACCCGATCGCCGTGCACCGGCAGCCCGCCAAGGCTGGTAACGCAATCGACCACGACCAAAGCGCCGTAGTCGTGCGCAAGTCGAGCAATATCCTGAATGGGTTGGGCAATGCCGATGCTCGTTTCGGCATGTACAATCGCGACCAAGCGGGGATTGGGAGTTTCCTTTAGCGCGGCCTCGACCATCTCAGAATCGATAGGTTGACCCCAGGTTTGCTGAACGACCTTACAGTTGGCGCCGTAGCGTCGGGCGATCTCGACCATTCGAGCGCCAAAGAACCCGTGCACGGCGATGATGACGCTGTCGCCCGGCTCGATCAAGTTGCCGAGGGCGGCCTCCATCCCGCTCATCCCCGTGCCGGGCAGGGCGAGCGCGACCTCGTTCTGGGTCTGAAAAACTAGGCGGAGGCGCTTTTGAATAGAAGTCAGAACTTCGAAAAGTTCGGGGTCGAGATAACCGACCACCGGCCTCTGCATGGCCTGGTACACCTCTTCGGGAACCATGCTCGGCCCCGGCCCTAACAGAATCCTCTGCTCCATGAGATTCGAGATTCGCTCCAGAACTCCGTAATCCTGGCATAATAGGAAGTAGAGCCATGAAACTACTCCTACCTGCCCTATTGTTGGCTTTTGCTCCGCAACCGTCGGATCGCGCCGATGTAACGTTTCAGAACCAGTCGTCGTACAAGGTCTACGTGTTCGTTAAGGAGAACCGTCAGTGGATTGGGCCGATCAAGCCTCGGGAAAGCCTCTTGGTTGATGGGGCATTCAAAGTGGGCATCAACCCTTTTGTGGTCGTCAGAGAGAAGAACGAGGATGAGGGCGACCAGAATAGCCATGCCATGGTCTGGCCGTCGAACGAGGTGGTCTACCGAGCTGCCGAGGGCAGGCCGCTCAGACCGGTTAACATCGACATTCCGAACAGAGTGTTCCAATCCATTCGAGAGACCGACCGGAGCATCGACCTGAAAGTTGAGAACAACACCGACTACACGATCGAATTGACTGTCGAAGGGATTGGTAAAGCCTCTGGCCTAGTATCGCCTGTCAGCGTACAGACGTTTGAAGACGTCATTGAGCTAGGAAAGAACAGAATTCTAGTCGTAGCGAAACCCAAGAAAGAACCGACCGAGCCTGGCAAGAGCCCGTTCGTGGATGTGGCTTTCATCGAAGTGGACGGCGGGCGCAAAGGGGATGGCGCATCAATCAAGACGTTGGTGATCACCGACAAGAGTTTTGGATCACAAGGACTGCCCCGTGTGATCGATGAGCCAATAGAGCCGCCCAAGCCGAGCATAAACGGCAGTTGGAAGATGCCGGACGGCCCAGTTCTGCGCATCGAGGGTTCGAACGGATACTGGGAAGAACTGGCTCACTTAGCCAACTTTGGTTTTAAGAAGGGCGAGTTGGGCGTGCGCAACATCAAAGAAGACCCCCAAAAACCCGGCGCTTTCACAGCCGAGGTGCTCTACCGGTTCCAAAGCGGCGAAGAAGATGGCTGGAAGCCAATGACGTTTGACCTAATCGACGCGAACACCATCCAATCCTCCGGCGGCGAATGGAAGCGGGTGGAGTAGTATCCTAAACCTACCCCCCTGCAATTGCGCCGATGATCATGAACGGCTCTTCGCCCTTGGCCACAGCCTCGGGCAAAGGCGCGTCTGCCGGTTCGTTCGACCAATCTTCGCCGCAGGCAAAGAACCGGATGAACGCCCGGCGTTTTAGCGTCCCATAATCGCGGATGGCGCCCTTGAGGGTCGGGTATCGAGCCTCAAGGGCGTCCAAGATCGCGCCGATCGTAACCGCGCCTTCCATCTCTAAACGAACCTCGCCTTCGACCTTGGCCAAATTGCGAAGGTGAAAGGGAAGCGTTACCCGAATCATGCCAGCGTCTGCACCTCGACCGAGAGTACGCCCGGCAGATGCTCGGCAATGGGCGCCCAGCGGTCGCCCGAGTTGTTGCTGGCGTACACTTGCCCGCCCGTAGTGCCAAAGTAGACGCCGCACGGATCGAGCGAATCGACGCACATCGCATCGCGCAGCACGTTCACATAGCAGTGGCTCTGGGGCAGGCCGTCGGTCAGGGCTTCCCATTCGTTTCCGCCTGTACGGCTGCGATAGACGCGCAGTTTGCCCTCAAGCGGGACGTGCTCCGAATCGCTCTTGATCGGCACCACATAGATCGTCTCCGGCTCGTGCGCGTGCACATCGATAGGGAAACCAAAGTCGCCAGGCAGGTTGCCGCTCACCTCGTGCCAGTTGTCGCCCGCGTCGTCGCTGCGCATCACGTCGTAATGCTTCTGCATAAACAGCGTGCTGGGTTTCGAGGGATGAAACGCGATCCGGTGCACGCAATGGCCGACCTCTGCATCCTGATCGGGGATGTACTCGGAGCGCAACCCTTTGTTGATCGGCTTCCAACTGGCGCCGCCGTCGTCGGTGCGGAACGCGCCCGCGGCCGAGATGGCGATAAACATCCGGTTCGCATCGGTCGGATCCAGCAGAATCGTGTGCAGACACATGCCGCCCGCGCCCGGCTGCCATTGAGACCCGGTGCCATGATCGCGCAAGCCAGGGAGCTCGTGCCAGCTGGCGCCGCCGTCGGTCGAACGGAAGATTGCGGCATCCTCCACGCCGGCATAGACGGTATCGGCATCGGTCAGCGACGGCTCTAAGTGCCAAACGCGCTTAAACTCCCACGGATGCTGCGTGCCGTCGTACCACAGGTGATTGCCGGTCGGCGTGGCATAGGCGAACTCGTTGCCCACCGGCTCCCAAGTTTTCCCCCCGTCGTCCGAGCGCTGCATCACCTGGCCGAACCAGCCGCTGGTCTGCGACGCGTAGATGCGGTTCGGGTTGACGGGCGAACCCTTGACGTGATAAATCTCCCATCCGCCAAAAAATGGGCCATCGATCTTCCAATTCTCGCGCTTTCCGTCCGATGTGATAACGAACGCGCCCTTTTTCGTACCGACCAAAACTCTTACGGCGCTCATGCGGTTGTAGCCTCCCAAGCCATTGAATGTGGACAAGAATCTACCTCATGGCCAAGGAAGCTGTGGCCTCAAAGCGTCCGACAATGAGAAACATGAGCGGTTTTGATTGCGCCAGATTCGGCTCTAATCGCTCGAATCCGGCGTATACTATCGTGATTCATAGGAGGCAGGCAACGTTGAAAACTCGAATACTTGGTGCTCTTGCAGTTCTTGCGATGGCGTCTATCGCTTCGGCGCAGACCACAGTCATGACGTACCAGGGCCAGCTGCGAGAGAATGGTTCGCCCGCAAATGGCAGTTTCAACATGACTTTTCGACTCTTTAGCGCAGCCTCGGGCGGAGCGGCGTTAGAGACATTTGGACCGACTGCCGTTACCGTGACCAACGGGCTCTTTAGCCAATCGCTCACGTTCTCGGCCTCTCACTTCAGCGGCTCGGATAGATGGCTAGAGATCGCTGTCGGTTCCAACACGCTTTCGCCGCGAATTAAACTCAATATGGCGCCTTATGCGACTTTTGCGACCAAGGCGCCTTGGACCGGCCTGTCTGGCGTACCGGCAGGATTTGCAGACGGTATCGACAACGACACGACCTATTCAGCCGGTAGCGGCCTCTCTCTTGGCGGAACCACCTTCAGCGTTGCGAACAACGGCATCTCCAACGTCATGCTGGCCAGCGATGGGACATCGCTCAACAAGGTATCGGCAGGCAATATGTTCGTCAATGGCGCGAACATCGGCATTGGTACTAGCGCTGCGATTGGCAATGCGCGATTTGTGGTCAGCCAAGCGACGACCGGTTTCGGCGGTATGTACGTCAATACGAATACTGGCGGACAACCCTTTTATGGATATTCGCAGAATGCCGTGCCAGTCGCATACCACTATCTGGACGGACCGGATGGCAACAAGTGGAAGCTCTTTCATGGCGGAATACGCCTGACCGTTACCTCAACGGGCGATATTGGCGTGGGCACGACCGCGCCAGTTGCAAAGTTAGACGTTGCCGGCACGACAAGGATGACGGGATTTCAGTTGACAACAGGCGCCGCGGCTGGCCGAATGCTCGTCTCCGATGCCTCAGGTATCGGAACATGGCAGGTCAATCCGGGCGGTCCGCCATCGGGCGCCGCAGGAGGCGATCTGACAGGCACCTATCCCAATCCGACTATTGCCGCCAATGCAATAACTGCCACAAAATTAGCGAACGACGCCGCCTCGCTCTCAAAGGTTTCTAACGGCGTCCTGATCAGTAACAATGTGCACGTGGCGTTGCCTACAAACGGCACCCTTCTTTTGAAGAACGATTTCAACCATGGCGTAGGCTGGTTTGGGACGGGCAAACCGTTTGGCACGCACATGCCGGATGGCCCAATTCTTTACGGCTGGGCAGGCGGCGCGCTGGGCACCACCCAGGGCGGCGTTACCTTGGCACTGTGGTGGACGCATACCGGTCGCGTCGGAATTGGGACAACCTCGCCCAGCAACACTCTTACTGTCAATGGAGTTTCAAACTTCAACAATAACGTGGCAATCGGCCTCACAACCCCTGTCGAAGCCTTGCACGTAGTGGGCAACATTCGCGTTGACAGCGGCGAGATCCGAGTTGCGCCAAAGGGTAAGATTGAACTTGAAAAGGGGCTAAGTTGATGCGGTTGCGGCGTCTGAATGAAGAGATTGCGCTCTCGGCTTTCACACCGGAATGCCACCCGGAAGGGCAGCGTTCCGGGATTACTCTTGAAACGCATGGCACGACGAGACGATACTAAGAAGATATCGCAGGACTACCAATTCTTCCAGAGGATGGCAAGGGAAAGAAAGTCCTTCACGCTGGATGAATGGAAGGCTGAGTGCAGACCCAATATGAGAATGGAATCTCTCAAGACCTACATTTCTAAGCACACCCAAGGGTTGGTGGAGGCACAGCTGGATGGGAGATACGCAGTCAAGCGCAAGGTGCTGCGGCTTGATTTTGAGGACTTTGCAATGGGCTACCGTCAGGCGAACCCTCCGGTGCACTCTTATATTCCTAAAGAGCCCAGGCGGGCGCTGGTGTTCGATTTCTTCATGCCCCTTACTCATGAAAGGCGACTGAGGACACAATTAGACCGTTTGTTTCATCATGACGGGCTTGTGAAGTTTGTCGACGGGACGGAGGATGAGGACATCCGCAAGTGCTTGAGGTCTTGCGACGCCTTGAGGTTAGACATTGGTGAACTGCGAACAGCAGTGGTAGAGTTCATGGGAAGGTTATTCTCGGGCTACTCCATCAGCCACGTTTCTGGCCGATTTCGAATCACAGATGTCGTCAAGTCGAGAAAGGAGGCCGCCGAACTTGTCGAAAAGGGAGATCAATACCTTGCCGATGAGACGACTGCGGTAGTGAGATTTATCGTGCCGCTCGGATCAGATTCCAAGGAGGATCAACTTTCACTTCAGATGGAAGGTCTGGAGTGGCCTTCGAATGAGGGCGAACAGATATCCATCATCCGAGAGTTTTTTCATCTTGTCATCGTCCAGACGATCGTTGAGAGCGTAAAGGGCGAGGATGAGATCTGGGTACTAGAGAACGGCCCTGAGGGGCCTCAACTCGGCATCTGGGGCAAACCCGATTGACTATCGCTTGCGAAAGCGATCTTAAGCGCGCATCTGAGCGCCTATATTCTCCGCGCCATTGGTCCATAGTTGTCTCGCGATAGAGAACGGGCTTACAGGAGCGCCCAGCCTTATACCGAAGTTAGTTCTAAGACAGACGAGCAGCGGGTCTGAATTCGCACCTGCTCTCTTTGCCCCGCCAAGGGATATTCCCCTTCGCCTCGAATAGGTCTCTCATGGACAGTTATCCGGTCGATGTAACCGATGAAACCCGCAAGAACTGCGCGGAACTGGCTCGGCTGGAGAGGCCGGGCGTTAGGCTGTTCGAAGATCGATTCGACGGCGATCTGAAGGCTTACTTCGAGATTCGAGGCTTGAAAGAGGGCAAAGTCAAGATAGAGGACGGCGCGCTCCGGGTTACATCGACGGCGAACGCTGGGCGCGAGTCGGGCGCGGGCGTGTCGTATTGGTTCGGCGATCGGGCGCAGGATCGGGTCTACCTGCGCTATCGGATGAAGTTCGCGCCCGATTACGATCAGGGCAACCTCAATCACACGGGCGGCGGGCTGTCGGCGGTATCGGGCGACAACAAGTGGCAGGGCATGGGAACGGCGGGGCAGAAGCCGAAGGGCGACGACCACCTGAGCAGCCGGTTCGAGACGTGGCGCGACTATGGGCGCCACCCGTCGCCGGGCTACCTGTTCTGCTATGTCTATTGGATGGACATGCGGCGAGACCGAGACGGCAACTATTGGGGCAACCTGCTGGCGCCGGCGGAGCGGATTGTGCCCAAGCGCGGGCAGTGGCATTGGATGGAGCAGATGATCGGGCTGAACAAGCCGGGCGAGGCGGACGGGGAGCTGGCGGCGTGGGTGGACGGACGGCTCTATCTGCATTTTAAGGGCTTTCGGTGGCGCAGCAGCCCGGCGGTGCGGCTCAAGCGGTTTGGGCTGGACGCCTATGTGCATCGGGCGCAACAGGACAACACGGTTTGGTTCGACGATGTGGTCTTATCGACGGGGTATGTGGGCTAAGATCGAAGTGGACGGTTGACACCACCCAGGTAAACTCGGGTGTGGCTTCCGAACTCTCGCATCTGAAAGAAGAAGAGCTGGCCGAAGTGTTGCATCGAGCGCAGGAGATCGATGTCGGGAGTCTTACCGGCGCGACCGATGCTCACGATCTGGAACAGTTCATCGCGGCAGCAGAAGAGGTCGGCATTAGCCGAGAGGCCGTCCTGCAGGCCATCCGTGAGAAGACCGGCCAAACTCTCCAATCCTTTAATGTCGGCGACCGCGTATTCGCCAAATCGGCCGACAACGCCTATTATATTGCGACTGTAACCGAGGTTGACGGCCGCACGGCAAAGGTTCGCTTCCTCAGCGGCGGCGATCATACGCTTGCGGTCGCAGACCTGCACTCCGCCTCATTCTTGCCCGGTCAAAAAGTCGAAGTGGATTGGCCCTTCTGGGGCTGGTACAAGGCAACCGTGGTCAAGTTTGACGAGCGGACGGGCAAACTCACGGCGAACGACGGCATGAGCGAGAAGAGCTTTCACTTGACCAAGGTGCGCCTAGGCGCAAAAAGGAGCCAGACCCAAGCGCGCATCTCCTCGCTGCTTTTTCGCACTGCGCTGATTGCGGGCGGCTTGGGCGCTGTGGCCGGCGCGCTGGCCGCCCGTTTTCTGGGGTTTTAGCCTCAGTTATCTGTGGTCGTATGCCCCAATAGGTGACGAACCGAATACGCTTGGCCGCAGTGGTATGCGGTGTGAAACACCTTGTACTGCAGGCATGCTCCCCAAGTCCAGTCCGACCGCCAAGGGACTAACTGATCAAAGTCTTGGACGCTCGCGATGCCGGCTTTCGCCGCCTCGTGCACTTTCTTCACTTCTTCAAGCGTTTGAGCGACGGTCATCGGCAGATGCACGGGATGATCCGCGTGGTCGTCGTAATAGTTGAACCGTTTGTCCACCAGCGGGCTGTCGAACGTGCCGCCGGGCGCCATGCTGGCCTCGTGATAGGCAATGTGCCCGGCCAATTCGCCGACGCTTAGCAGTTTCGGATGCGGCCGCTTCCACAGGTCTTCGTCCGACAGGCCTTCGAATACGAGCGTGAACTCCCAGTGCCCTTCGTCCCATGCCGCCACCAGCGCATTGATCTTTTCCATGCGGCCATTGTGGCATACGTTCGTATACTATCGCGGCGACCCGACCGATTGACTTTCACGGCGCCCATAGTCTATAATGTTCTGCCCATGGCGGGCATAGCTCAGTGGTTAGAGCGCCTGACTGTGGCTCAGGAGGTCGTGGGTTCAATTCCCATTGCCCGCCCCAATTGGTTGCTGGGGGCCGCTAGCTCAGTCGGTAGAGCAGCTGACTCTTAATCAGCGGGTCACAGGTTCGAGTCCTGTGCGGCCCACCATTCCCTGCGATTGGGCAAGGAGGAGCAGATGGAACCGTGGCTGATCATCCCCATCGCCTTTGTCGTCGTCATCCTGATCGCCTACATCGCCATTCGCAACGGCCTGATCGGCAAGCGCAACGCCGTAGAGAACGCCGAGGGCGCCGTCGATGCGATGCTCAAGCGGCGGCACGATCTGATCCCCAACTTGGTCGCGACGGTTCAGCAATACATGAGCCACGAGCAGGGCACGCTGACCAAGATTACCGAGCTACGGTCGCAGGCCATCGCCGCATCGCCCGCCGAACGAGGACCGATCGAGGCTCAGCTGACCCAAGCCCTGAGAGGTTTGATGGTGCAGGTCGAGGCCTATCCCGATCTGAAAGCCAGCTCTAACTTCCTTCAATTGCAGGCGTCGTTGAATGAGACCGAGGAGCAGATCGCCGCTTCTCGACGAGCCTATAACGCGGCGGTTACGGATTATAACAACGCCATTGAGATGTTCCCCGGCAGTCTGTTCGCGTCGGGCATGGGGCTGATGCGCCGCCAGGTGTTCGAAGCCGAAGATCAGGAGCGAGAGACTCCCAAGGTCGCAGAACTGTTTAAGCAATGACCTCGACGGGCGACGACATCGGTCGGATCGTCGCCCAGTTGGAGGCGACCCGAGCCGAAGAGGCGTCCGGCGTTAAGCGCACGGCGATCATTTCGCTCATCGTCGGCGGCGTTATCGGCGCAGGCGTTGCGATCTATCTTCAGAACCCGATCGGCTTGGTGACTGCTCCCGTTGCGGCTATCATTGGCGGCCTCATTGCGCATTCCATGGCCGCTTCTCGCTGGAACCACTCTTTCAAGCATCTCTTTGTGGCTACGGTCGCTCGCAAGCACGGTTTGGAATACGAGCCGAACGCAGGCATCGAAGAATGGGAGTTCATGGCGACCGGTCTCTTCAATCAGGAACCGGATCGCTATTCGACCGAAGACCTGATGCACGGGACGCACGAAAAGACTAAGCTCAAGTGTGCCGAAATCCATGCGGAGTACAAGACCGAGAGCGTCGATAGCAAGGGCAATCGGACGACGCATTGGCACACCATTTTTCGCGGTCGAATGTTCGTGTTCGACTTTAACAAGCACTTCAACGGAGTCACCTTGGTATTGCCGGATCGCGAGGCTTCGTGGCTCGGCGGATTTGGCGAGACGCTTCAGAAGTGGGCAGGGAAACTGGGCCTAGCAAAGGGCGAGTTGGTGAAGTTGGAAGACCCGGAGTTCGAGAAACTTTTCAAGGTCTACTCGACCGATCAGGTGGAAGCGCGGTACATCTTGACTCCCTCGCTGATGCGGCGGATTTTGGACTTTCGGCAAGCGCTGAAGTCCGACGTGCATTGTGCCTTTTTCGGCGCTAACTTGTATGTCGCGGTGTCGTCGAAGCAGGATTACTTTGAAGCGCCCAGTCTCTATCAGCCGCTGGAGCATTCGCTGAGCCCGGAAAAGGTTCACGAACACGAGTTCGACGTTCGCTTTGCGCTCGATCTAGCCGATCAGCTCAATCTTAACACGCGCATTTGGTCAAAGCAGTAGAGGCATTTCGGCGCCCTACTGCTTTGCATCTCGCTATACCTTAGCTAGCACCCCACCCCATAGTTCTCCAGCACAATGGCCAGATCAACGTCGTCGATCGTGCCATCGCTATTTAGGTCTTCCCGCATTAGGGCGCCGCTGGTGCCAAACGCTGCCAGAATTAGGGCCAAGTCGGTGTCGTCCACGCATCCGTTGCCGCTTACGTCGCCAATAGGCGAGCAGATGCCTCTTGGATTTGCAAGGTAGCTCTGCAACCCCGAATGTTGGACAGCCGTGCCCGAGTTGGAGCCGCCCGTCGTCGTGCATCCGCCATGGGTGTGGACACCTATGGCTAGGCCGTCCGCCTCGGTTACAACGGGAGACCCAGAGTTGCCGCCGGTGGTGTCGACGGCGTATTGGATTCGGGTGCCTGACAGCCCGCTGTATGGGCCGGTGTGGGTTTTCTGCACCAGGCTGAGTTCGCGAGGCAATCCGCCGCCGCTGGGGGTGTTTGGGCTTGTCGTGCCATAGCCGGTTATGCGGATCGTTTGTCCAGAGCCGGTAGGGGCCGCGCCAGCCAGTCGGTACGCCGTTCCGCCCATGTGGGCCCGTGCGTGCTTACCAGTGATCGAGTTTGCGCCAGTGAAGAATTGGGCATAATCGTTGCCAGTGCCGCCGCTGCCGCTGGTTTGTATGGAAGAGTTGAGCACCGGGAATTGATCTTGCGGAGGCGGGGCGACCGCCGTGCCGTCGGATGTGGACAGCGGCACATTGAACTGTACGATAGCATTGGTCGTTGAGGTGGAGATGCAGTGGCCGGCAGTCAGGAAGCGATTCGTGCAGTCTCCCCGGTCGATCAGCCATGCAGTGCATCCAATCGGCCACAGGCGGCCTTGACGCGGGTCGAACGATCGAACACGGTCGTCTCTGTTGCCGCAAATCGATTGCAATTCTGCCGCAGGACCATCGCTGGCCATTACGTTCGTCATCGATAGCCGATTGCCGCCGGTGCCCGGATAAGCAAACAATTCAACCAAGACCTTTTCACCATTGAAAACGGCAGACGAGTAGCTCCAGTCGGCCAAATGTCGCACATCCATGGTCTGATGCGCGCCGTCGAATATAGAGGTCATCTTAATGTAAGACCCAGTGCCTTGGTAGGGATCGCCCGAAAGTACGACAACGTCGAACATCAGACGGAGCCACTCGGAGTGCGGAACCCAGACCCATGTCGAATAGATCGGCACAGCGATATTCGGGTCTCCATCGGCGGGCGCCATGACGACGCCGGAATCGGCATAAATCGCTACGTTCTTGACGGGAATTGGCGACGGCTGTGCAATGGCCGATCCCGCACTTACGATGATCAACGCTACCAACGACCACCGTGCCAACCTTCTGCTAACTATCTTTAACATTGCGCATTCCTCCTGTCAACCTTGTGCCTACTGGCACGCATAGGCTCTCTCGGCATTGATGATGATTATATCATAGGTTCGGCCCAGAAACTCGCTGCCGAGGCGTCGTCCGCTAAGCGACCGAGCAAAAGCCGCAGTTGTTGCGATGGCAGGCATCTGGTATAACATTCGGCCATGAAGCGAAATGGGTCGATAACGCTCCTTGTTGTACTGTTGCTCTCAGGATGCCAAAAAGACTCGACCGAAACGACTGCGACAACGGACGATTCGGCGCGGACGACGACTACAGCGCCTGCGTCTACAGAAGCGACCGGCTCGACCGATTCCTCTACGCCCGCAACGGCCACTGAAGCCACTGAAGTCAAAGCCGGTATGGATATGGCCGAAGTGAAGAAACTACGAGGCGCTCCCAAAGAGGCCAAGCATGAGCACGGACCGGGCGGCGCCGAGATCGACATTTGGGTCTACGAAGACCGGGAAGTCCGATTCGAAGGCGGTAAAGTGGTCGATCGGCCAAAATAAGAAACGATGACTAGAGGCGTCAGAGGCTCGGTTTGGTCGATTTTGCTGTGTTGCTGTCTCTTGTCGCCTCTTGTCCACAGTTTTGTGCCCCATCATCATCACGGAGTCGGCGGAAGCGGGCATGCCCATTGCGACGCCGCCCATGACTGTCATCAAGGCCTTAGCCACTATCGGCATCATTCGCGCGTTCAATTTACGTGCGATCCGCTATTGGCGGATCATGGCGACTTAGTTTCATCGATCGCCATAGTCTGGAAACGGTTTTGGATTGCTCCAGCTTCGATGCCTTCGGCACAAGAGATTCGACTAAGCGACGAATCTGAGACCGTTTGTCAACCTTTAGGCCCGGTCGCCAAACGGCGGGCCGCAGTTGTAGGACCGGTCGGCCTCCGAGCCCCTCCTGATTCATTGGCTTAAGTTGTTTGCAGGGCGGCGACGCCCTGTCTGACCTTAGTCAATTTTAGAACTCAGGAGGCAATCATGATCATTTATCGGGTCGCGATCGGGGCATTTCTGCTCGTGTGCGGGCTCGGCTCGTTCGGACAGAGGGCGATTACGGCTGAGGAGTTTGTGCTCCGGACCTTGGCCGCGCACCCTCTCGTCCAAGCGGCGGACGCAGACGCTGCGAGGGCTCTTGCCCAGCTAAAGTCCGCCCGCGCTCCGGCTAATCCGACCATTGAGCTTGCGCCAGGCGTTGGCGCGACCAATGGCAACCTAGCGCTAGCCTCGACCATCGATCTGTTCGGCAAGAATCGAATCGCCGCTAGGGTAGAGGCGGCGGAGAGGTCGTTGTCAGAGGCATTGGGCGTCGGCGTTCGGCTTGAAGCGGCGCGAGAGGCGCTGTCCGTCTATGCCGAGGTCTTGACCGCCCAATCAATGGTCGCAGCCTCAGAAGAAGGTTTAGCAACGGCCATAGCCATCGCTGAGACCGTGCGCAAACGGCACGAGATTGGCGCGGCCACCCTCGTTCAAGTTAGAAGAGCCGAGTTAGATGCGTTGCGCGCCGGTCAAGCGTTGAATGCCACAAAGGCGACCTTGCACCAAGCCAGAATGGCGGCGCTCTCTTTGATTGGCGCCAAGCCGGAGGAAGAAGTCTCGTTTGAGGGCTGGATCGCCTCCAGCGACGAGGGTGGCGCAGTCGCTCCTTCATCTCCGAGCGTCAAGGCTGCCTTGGCGGAAATTACCATCGCTGAGGCCAAGATTGGCTTGAGCAGGGCCTCTCGCCTACCCTCTGTTACCGCAGGCATTGTTGCCGACTTCTGGAGCTTAGACAGAAACCCGACGACGAGGAACAACATCGGCTTCCAAGTGTTGCTGACAACGCCGATTGTGGATCTTGGACAAAGCTCAAATGCGTTGAGAGCGGCCGAAGCGAGTTTAGCCCGCTCAAGGGCGATGCTTGCAGAGGCTCAAAGAAGGTCGGCGCTCGCACTCGGCCAAGCTCGATTCCAGTTGGATGCAGCGCGCAGCGGACACAAAGCATACAGAGAAGAACTGATTCCGATGGCAACGGCCATCTTGGAATCGTTGCGCGCGGGCTACGAAGCCGGACTAGTCGCGCTTGCAGAGGTTTTGGAAGCCCAGCAATCCCTAGGGCGTTTGAACGCAGAAGAATCACAGGCCAGGTTGGCCGTTTACAAAGCCGAGGTCGAGTTGCTCGCAGCATTGGGCAGACTCCCCGGCGCGGAGGCAAGTCGATGAAACTCAATCATCTTTTGATCTTTCTGACGCTGGCCACAAAGGCCGCGATGGCCGGAGGCGAAGGTCCCGGCCACGCGCACGGCCCGGACGGTCGGCACATTGTTACCGTTGACGAGCGGCAAGGCCGGAGCGGCTACGTCCTCAGCCACCACGACATGAAGGTGCTAACCGAGGACGGCAAGCCTGTTCTAAACGTCGTCATCGACTCTACGATCTATCGTGCGGGAAAGCCTGAGGAAGTCGTTCATCGAGAAAGGAACGTCTACGAGCCAGAGAACGGCGTTTACGGTTCTCACATGACCTATCAAGAAGAGGGCGATTATGTGCTTTCTCAGGCCGTGGCGATGCCGGATGGGCGAAAGCTCAATGTGGAGTTTCCGATATTTGCGAGGGCCGAATCGGAAACGGCCGCCTCGACTGCCGCCAAACCCGCGATCTCGCCCGTCATGGTTGGAATCGGAGCGCTCGTCTTTTTATCCGGGCTTTACGCAGCCTATCGCTTTGGAGCGCGAAACGCTCGCCAAACCGGCGCGGTTCTGCTCGCTCTGTACCTATCGATGGGGGCTTTGACTCTAAGGTCGGCGACTGCAGGAGAAGAAGGGGAGGGTCATGCTCATGGTCCGGATGGGCGCCACATTCTTGCCGATGCCGGCGCCCAGCAAGCGGGCGCCCCGAAGATTCTGGCCTACGCTTCTGGCGATTTGAAATTAGATGCGTCGAAGACCGTCGATGGCATCACATTCGTGCTATCGATTGAGAACGAGACGATCGAGCCGGATCCAAGCGTCGTCTACTTGACCGAGGCGGAAGCAAGCAAGATTGGTCTTGAGACCGCGCAGGCAACACAGAGCGCCGCCGCAAGCTCTTTGCAAGCCACCGGACAGATCAGCGCCAGCCCGGACGGCATTGTAACCGTCAACGCGATTGCTTCAGGCAAGATCGTTGCTCTGAGAGCGATCCCTGGCACTGAAATTCGCAAGGGCCAGCCCCTTGCGATTATCGAAAGCGCCGAGCTAGCCGATGCCCAAGCAGAGTACCGGAGCGCGAATGTCCAGATAACCGATGCGCAGTCAGGCATTGAGGTTGGCAAAGCGGCGCTTGCACAAGCCTTAGCGGAGCTTCAGATCGCCGAGCAAACCTGGGAAAGGCAGCGCAAACTGGCCGAGTTAGGCGAGTTTGACGCGCCCTCTTTGGAGAGGGCGCGCAAGGAACATGCTATGGCCGTCGCACAGCACAAGGCGCTCAAAGCCCAACAGAGCACATTAGCCAGCTTGCTCGAACGCCAGCGGCGCGGCTTTCAGTCGGGCGTAGTTTCTCGAAACGACTTAGAGGCCACTGAAGCAAACCTTGCGGAGACCGCTTCCAAAGTTGAAGAAGCCGTCCAGAACGAGTCGATTTCAAAGGCTGCGCTTCAAAGAGAAGAAGGCATTGCGAGAGGTGGAATCCGCACATCCAAAGAACTCGAAGCGGCCGAAGGCGCCGTAATCATCGCTCGATCGCGCGTCCGTTCGTTACAGAGCGAGCAAAGCCAACACCGCGCCCGACTGGAAAAGGCGCAAAGTGCGCTCAGGCTTGCACAGGTCAGGATAGCCCAGTTGGGCGGCGCGCCCAATCAAGGAAGCCAAGTCGTCGTTTCGGCTCCCATCTCGGGCGAAGTCGAGAGGCGTACGGTCAGCGTTGGCGAGACGGTCTCGGTCGGGCAGCCTCTGTTCGAGCTTCTGAATGCGGACGTTGTGTGGGTACTCGCCGACCTGTACGAAAAGGACATTCCGAAGGTCCGGGTTGGCCAACCGGTCGAGATTGTCGCCGACGCCCACCCCGACCTGCTTTTCAAAGGTCGAGTCTCATTCATACACAAGGAAGTGAATCCGGAGGCTCGCACGACGCCGGTCAGGATTGTGATCGACAATCCCGGCGAGATTCTCAAACAGCACATGTTCGTACGAGTAACGATTGGAGACAACGATACGTCGGCGGTAACGGTGCCAGCCTCCGCGGTACAGCGACAAGGCGGTATCGACTACGTCTTTGTCAAGGAGGGCGATCGGAGCTTTCGAAAGACGATCGTCCGCACCCTTGTGCGGCGAGACAGTCGAACGGTCGTCGAAGGCCTGAAACCAGGTCAGACGGTTGCCACGGCCGGCTCGTATCAACTGCTAGCGCTTGCGGGGAGGTAACTTGCGTGCTTAATCGCGTTATTCAAGAGAGTCTTAAGCACAGGGTTATCATCATCGCATTCGCGGCGCTAACAATCTTGTACGGCATCTACACAGTGCCCCAAATGAATGTGGACGTGCTGCCGGATCTGAACAGACCCGTCGTTACCATCATGACCGAAGCGCACGGGTTGGCGCCAGAAGAGACCGAGACGCTTGTTTCCTTTCCAATTGAGGCGATGATGAACGGCGCAACTGGAGTGCATCGAGTGCGCTCCTCTTCGAGCGCGGGATTTAGCATCGTTTTTGTAGAGTTCGATTGGGACATGGAGATCTACCGAGCGCGGCAGATCGTCAGCGAGAAACTCCAGTTGGTGCAGGCGCGCCTTCCGGTAGGGTCGATTGCCTCGCTGGCCCCGATCAGCTCGATCATGGGCGAAATTATGCTGATCGCTCTGTCGAGCAAGAGCGGCGACACTGCGCCGACAGAGGTGCGGGCGCTTGCGGATTTTGTCGTCAGACCTCGATTGTTGGGCGTGCCCGGCGTGTCTCAAGTCGTCGCGATCGGTGGCGGAACAAGACAGTTTCAAATACTCACGAATCCATCGCGCCTAAAGCAGCATGGCATCACGCTGACCGAACTGACCGATGCGGCCTCCAAAAGCAACGTGAGCGCGGGAGGCGGATTCCTGTTGGAGGCTCAACGAGAAGAGATCATCCGCATCAAGGGCCGAATCAACAACATCAAGGACATCGAGCAAACGGTGATCAAAGCCGTTAATGGCGTCCCGATCACGATCGGTCAGGTCGCAGAGGTGAAGTTTGACAAGGGATTGCAGCGCGGAGACGCGAGCGTCAACGGCGATCCGGCCGTTATCCTCTCTGTACAAAAGCAGCCCGAAGCGAACACCCTGAAACTTACGCGAGAGGTCGACGTCGCATTGCGCGAGATAGAGGCATCGCTCCCCGACGACATTCAGGTCAATCGCGACCTCTTTCGACAAGAGCGGTTCATCTCGCTCTCGATCGAGAACGTGTCCAAGGCGCTTCTTGAGGCCACCGTCATCGTGCTGATCGTCATCCTGGCGTTTCTGATGAACGTTCGGGCGACTCTGATCTCGATCGTTTCGATCCCAATGTCGTTCGTGCTGACCCTGTTGCTACTGGCCCGAATGGGCATAGCGATCAACACGATGACGCTGGGAGGGCTGGCAATCGCGATCGGCCTTGTGGTCGACGACAGCATAGTGGACGTCGAGAACGTCTTTCGCAGGCTGAGGCAGAATTCGGTCTCGAACTCGCCAAAACCAATTCTAGACGTGATCTTTCGCGCCAGCGCCGAAGTGCGCAACAGCATCGTTTACGCCACGCTGATCGTGGTCTTGGTGTTTGTGCCCCTCTTGTCGCTCGAAGGCATCGAAGGCCGCGTGTTCGCGCCTTTGGCGATCGCGTTCACCTGCTCTATGGCTGCCTCGTTGCTCGTCTCTCTAACGCTCACCCCGGCGCTTTGCGCGATCGCCCAGAAACAAAGTTCAGCGGCCGAGGCGCGAGAAACCAGGCTGGTCCGACTGCTCAAACGACTGAACGCTCCTTTAGTGCTCGGCGCAATGGGCAGGCCCTGGCTGGTGATGGCGGTTGTTGCAATGTTGACTGGCTTGGCGATTCTCGCGGTCGTCAACTTGGGCCGTGAGTTTCTTCCAAAGTTCAATGAGGGATCGCTCTCCATAAGCGTCATTCTGCCGCCCGGCTCGAGTCTGGAGGAGAGCAACCGCATAGGCACGATTATCGAACGTGCTGCTTTGACCGTGCCGGAAGTTACCTACATCGGTCGCCGGACTGGGCGCGCAGAGATGGACGAGCATGCGGAGGGCGTCAATCACTCCGAACTGGACGTCGGTTTAGCCGATTCTCCGCGTGGTTCGGCGCTCGCCATCGAAGAGTTAAGATCCAAGATAGGCGGCATTCCGGGGGTGTACACCTCCTTCGGCCAACCCATTTCACATCGATTGGACCACTTGTCGTCGGGCGTCCGCGCAGCGCTCGCAATCAAGATATTTGGCCCGGATCTCGATATCCTCCGGGGCATAGCGAACCAAGTGAACGGAGTGATGCAGGGCGTTGAAGGCATTGTCGACTTGCAGATAGAACCTCAAGTCGAGGTGCCCCAAGCCAGCATAGAAATCGACCGGCCAGCGGCGGCACGGTACGGAATCTCTCCGTACGACTTGGCCGAGAGCCTCGAAATCGGGTTCGCCGGACAGAAGGCGTCGCAGGTCTTGCTGGGGCAGCAGACGTTCGACATGGTCGTCTGGTTTACGCCTGAAGCCCGGGGCGACTTGGATCAAATCAGGTCGATTCTTATCAGCGCTCCGACTGGCCGACCGATACCTCTGGGCGAGATCGCCAAGGTGAGCCGCAACACTGGCCCCAACACGATCAATCGCGAGAACGTCTCTCGTCGCATCGTCATTCAAGCCAACGTGGAAGGCCGAGACTTGGGCGGCATCGTCGGCGAACTTAGAGGCAAAGTGAGAGAAATCCAATCGTCTTGGCCGCGCGGCTACTATGTGGAGTATGGCGGCCAGTTTCAAAGCCAAGAAAGCGCCATGCGCCGCATATTGGTTCTTGGCGCGTTTACCATCGTAGGGATTTTCTTGGCGCTTCTCGTTGCGCTCAAGTCTTGGAGAATGGCGCTTCAAGTCATGGTCAATCTGCCCTTAGCATTGATTGGCGGCGTCGTCTCTGTCTATCTGACCGACGGCATGCTATCGGTTGCGTCGATGGTGGGCTTTATTACTCTGTTCGGAATTGCCACGCGAAACGGCATCATGATGCTGTCGCACTATTCGTACCTAATGCAGGAAGAGGGCGCGCCTTTCTCCAAAGAGACGATTCTGCGCGGCACTCAGGAGCGTCTCGTGCCTGTGCTGATGACCGCGCTGGCCGCTTCGCTCGGATTGTTGCCCCTCGCGCTTTCCCACGGAGAACCGGGCAAGGAGCTTCTACATCCTATTGCAATAACGATTCTGGGCGGATTGGTGTCTAGCACCCTCTTAGACCAAATGGTTACTCCGGCGCTCTTTTGGGTTTTCGGTAAGAAGGAGTGGGCAGCGCGGGCCGAGCAGATCGATCGGTCTGCAGACTAAACGGGCAGGAACCGGAAATCGCCTGTCAAAACTACCGGTAAAAGGAGCGATGAACATGGCGGATCAATATGCTTACAAGATGAACATCAGCCCGGACGAGGCGGATGCCCTGCAGCAAGAAATTCTCTCTGCGCTCAACAACTCTGGCATTCAGGCGCCGGCAGGGCCTTTAGTCTCGGCCGACGCCCCTCCAGAAGGCGCCTTTGGCTTTGCCGACGGCGTTGGCGGATTCTTGCTGAGCGCCTGGAAGGAACTGACCAAGGTGCCTGGCGCGGTCAAGAGTCTGGCCGACGGGGTTAAGAACTGGCTGAGCCAGCGACCCAACGGCACCGTTACTCTGGAATGCCCAAATGGCAAGAAACTGAGCGTGCGCGCCAACATGAACGGCGAGGACATTGCCAAGATACTCGAAAGCGGATGTGACTAATGGCGCTGCCGTCGCGGATCGATCCGCTTAGCTGGACGATCTTTGTAGAGCATCCCAAGCCAGAGATCGATCCAACCGAGATGTGGGACAACCCGTCGTTCTATCCAGAGATGCGCCACATCCTGCACGAGAGCGTCCACTTTTGGCACAGCATATCGACCTTCCAGGGCATATACCTTGCCTTTGATTGCCTTAAGTCGATGAACGCCTTGCGCTTTGCCAGCCGCAAAGGCGAAGACCTGACCCAAATCGGCGCAGATTGGACGTTCGAGGGGTACAAACCCTTCCAACTTCTATCAGACTTCTATGCGAAGGCGCCGGATCCGCCGCTCTCGACGTCCCACCTGTTCGAGGGCCTCGCTCGCTACTGGGACGTTACGATTTGCGCCGGATTCACGTTTGATGGAATCGTATCGAGCTTGATCAAGGAAGATTCGCCCACTTACAGCGAAGCTTACGCGCACGCTTACGACACGGTGGGCAACGTTGCCTTTATCATTTTTCCCATTTTCGCTTATCTCGCGCTTTGCTCTGAGGAACCCGTTCGCTGTTTCGACACATCGTTGAAGATCTATGCGGACGATCCCTTTGAAGTGCCTGTGGGCATGAATTTTCAAGAGGCCTGGCTGATCGCATGGGGCAACGCGGCAAAGTGGGGGCGATTTTACCCCGTGCCTTATGGGCCGATGTCGTGCTACAAGACCGCGCACAAGAGATATGTCAAATGGAAGATGCAGTATGCGGGCCTGGTGCCGGAGGACTTTCCGCTGACCGGCCATCCGATCTTGGAAGACAGCGTCCAAATGATGATGTCGCTGGCCAAGCACAAGTGGCCGGACAAGAGCGAATACGACCTGGAGGTAATGTTCTTGGAGGAGTTTGTTTTCCCGGGCAATCCGTTCTTTCGTCAACGGTTGTTGCTCGGCTTTCATCCTCCGGTCATTCATTTTTCGGACGGCGGCTACTGGGTATCGCCGACTCAGGGGTTTAAGGAAAAGCCCGACTTCTTTGCCAAGAGCATGGCAGATTTCTCGATGATCATGGGCGCTGCGAACGGCCTGCTGGCGCGGGCGAAGGGTAAACCGACGAAGCACGGCTGCCCGCACGCCGAGTGCCCCGTGCATCCATTGGGTCTCTGCTCCTTCGTGCCCGATTATCCTGCTGCGCACGAAGATTGCTACGTCAAGCCGCTCATCAAGCATGAGTTTGGGATTGCGCTATAATCAACCCGTGGGCAGCGAGCACGATTCGATCCGCAAAGTCGTCCGCGTCGCTCGCCGTCAAGATAAGCTTGAATTAACCCCTGACGACCTCAGCCGGATGGACGATGCGCATCGCCGGCTGCAGGCGCTCTTCAACACCGGAGAGACCATTTACGGCGTCAGTACTGGCTTTGGTCCCCTCAAGTCCGAACGTATCAGCCTCGAAAAAGCCTCCCAACTGCAGACCAACCTTATACGTTCCCATGCTTGCGGCGTCGGCCCGCCGCTAAAAGAAGACCAAACCCGCGCAATGATGGCGCTCTTAGCGCTTTCGCTCTCTAAAGGCGCATCGGGCGTTCCGGCCAGCCTTGCACAGGCAGTGGTCGATCTGCTCAACAACGATATCGTGCCCGTCGTTCCCAGCCGCGGATCGTTGGGCGCCAGCGGCGACCTCGCCCCGCTCGCCCATGCCGCGCTCGTGCTCATCGGCGAAGGCGAAGCGGTCTATCAAGGCAGGCGGATGCCGGGTAGGGAAGCGCTCTCGGCGGCGGGTTTGTCGCCAATCGAACTCACCCCTAAGTGCGGTCTGTCGCTGATCAATGGCACCCACGCGCACACGGGCATCGCCTGCTTGCTGTGGACCGACATGGAGCGGCTGATCAAGACTGCCGAAATCGCCGCCGCCATGAGCATCGAGGCGATGTTAGGTTCGGCTAAGCCCTTTGGCTCGGTGGCCCGCCTCAAGCCCCATCCGGGGCAGTTAGCGTCGTCGGCCAACCTTGATCGGCTGCTGGCTGGAAGCGCTATCGTCGCTTCGCACGCCGGGTGCGCCGAGGTTCAAGACGCCTACTCTATGCGATGCGCGCCCCATGTACTGGGCGCCGCTCGACAGACGCACTTGCACTTGGGCGAAACGCTCCTGCGAGAGCTTGAGAGCGTTACCGATAACCCGTTGCTAGTCGATGGAGAAGCCGTCAGCGCGGGGCATTTTCACGGTCAAGCGGTCGGCTTCGCGCTCGATTATGCCGCAATGGGGCTGGCCGAGATCGCCTCGATCAGCGAGCGGCGCGCCGCCCGAATCTTGGACGCCTCCATGTCGCGCGGGCTGCCGGCCTTTTTGGTGGCCGAGCCGGGTCTGAACTCTGGATTTATGATTGCCCAGTACACCGCCGCCGCGTTGGTGTCGGAGAACAAGACCTTATGCCACCCTGCCTCGGTCGATTCGATCCCGACCGGCGCCAACCAAGAGGATCACGTCTCGATGGCGATGACCGCCGCGCTCAAGGCGACGGATGTCCTTAAGAACGCCCAAACCGTCGTCGCCATCGAACTGCTCTGCGCCGCTCAAGGGCTCGAGTTTCGCAAGCGGGAGACCGGCTTGAAAGCAGCAAAAGGCACGGGGACTGCTCTCGAAGCCGTCCGCGAAGCCGTGCCGTTTTTAGAATCGGACGCGCCCCTAGCGCCGATGATCGAGAAAGTCCTGCAGATCGAAGACGTGGTCGAGCGGGTGGAGCAGGCGATCGGTGAGATGGTATGACCCTGGATCGCCGTTTGGGCGATCTGCCCCAAGCGCCGCTGGATGCCGCGGATATCGCGATTATTGGTCTGCCCGATGACAGGGGCATTGTAGCCAACAACGGTCGACCGGGCGCCCGCCAAGCGCCAGAAGCCATTCGACGCTATCTATACAAGACGACCCCTGGCCCTAAGGGCGCGATCGAGAAATTGAAATGGATCGATCTAGGCGACGTTGATCCGGGCGACAGCATCGAGGCCATGCACGAAGCCGGCGCCGAGATGTGCAGAACCGCGCTCAGCGCCGGGGCCGCTGTTATCGCTTTGGGCGGCGGGCACGATCTTGCGCACTGCGATCTGAGCGCTCTGATGGACCGCACGGGCGGGCCGGTCGGCGTGGTCAATATCGACGCTCATTTAGACCTTCGAGAATACGACCAGGGCATCAATAGCGGCACGGCCTTCCGAAGGCTCATCGACCGAGGCCTTGAACCGGGCAACTTGATCGAGTTTGGCATTCAGGCGCACTCCAATGCTTCGGGCTATCTCGATTATGCGGCCGAGAAGGGCGTTGAAGTTTATCCGTGGGAACATGTTCGAGACGATCCGGTCGGCCATCTGCAGAACATTTTTGGGCAGTTGGCCGAACGAACGTCGGCGATTGGCGTCAGCTTCGATATCGATTGCGTGGCCGGGATGGCCGGTTGCAGCGCACCTTCGCCCATAGGTCTAACGCCCCAGCAAGCGCTCGATATTGCACGTCTGAGCGCAAACTATGCCCGTTCATTCGGAATCTTCGAAGTCTCGCCGCCGTTAGACGTTGCCGATCAAACCAGCCGTCTAGCAGCCCTGATGGTCTGGACGATTCTCTACGAACGCTCGCTCAAAGCGCCATGATGCTGTAGCCCGCGTCCACGTAGATCGTTTCGCCCGTTATTCCTCGCCCCAGATCGCTGAAGAGGAACACTGCGGCGCTCGCCACTTCCTCTGGATCGGTATCCCGTTTCATCGCCGATTTGCTTCGTACATGTTCCAGCATCGAGTTGAAGTCCCGCACGCCGCGGGCTGCCAAAGTCTGTACCGGGCCGGGCGAAAGCGCATTGACCCGAATGCCTCGAGGGCCAAAATCCCATGCCAAGTATCGGACCGAGGCCTCCAATGCCGCCTTGGCTACGCCCATCACGTTGTAGTTGGGCGCCACGCGCTCGCCGCCCAGATAACTAAGCGTCAGAATGGAGGCCGAATCGCTCAGTATGGGGTCCAATGCTCGACAAGCCGCCACCAAGGTATAGGCGCTCGTCTCAAGAGCAATTTTGAACCCCTCGCGAGAGGTCTCGACAAACCGACCCATCAAATCATCCCGCACCGCGTAGGCCACGCAATGCGCTACGAAATCGACCTGTCCCCACTCTTCTTCCAACCGCTTGGCCACGCCGATAATCTCCTCATCGTGATTGAGGTCGCACTGCAAAGCCAAAGCGCCCGGAAGTTCGGGCAACAACTTCTCCATGTGATCCTTCAGCCGTTCGTTCTGATAGGCCACCGCCAGTCGCGCGCCTTGGGCTTGGCAGGCCCGTGCTATAGAGAACGCCAAACTACGATGGTTGGCCAATCCAAAGATGACCCCGCGCTTGCCTTCCAAAAGCATCTATTTCTCCCTCTCCACTGGCAAAGCCTGAGTAATATCGATATGCCCGCCCAAAGTCTCAGCCTCTTTGCCTTCTATCAGAATCTGCACCTTGTCGATCTCGGGGAAGGAGCCAGCCGTGCGCACGATGGCGTTGATCAAGGCGGCCTCGCCCGTCGAGCCTTGCTCAAAATCCGTCGTCATCGCGGCGTTAAAGTTCAGAACGAGGGTTTTCTCCTTCACCTCTGCGCCCAACAGCTTCGCCGTGCGGGGCGCTTCTTGACTTTCTTGCAACAGATGTTCGAACGTCGCTTGATAGGCGTTCTCCGCACCCTCCAAATTGAGCGCTTTCTTGTCATAGACCGTCTCGCCGTCTTCGGTCCTTGGTACAAAGACGTGCACTTCGTTCGGCGGTTTGGGTGGTTCGGGCGGCGGCGTTGGATTTAAGCGCAACCAAGTAATGACGCCGACTGCCAGCACTAGTACCACAAAGAGAGCGACCGCGAAGATGTTACGCATCGTCCTCGCCCGGTTCTTCTTCGACGGCCTCTGCCCACTCTAACCGATATTCGGACTGCCCGATTTTCGCAATCGCGTCCTCAGGCCATTCGGTCGCGACGTTCGGTGTGATCCGACCCTCGTTGATGTAAACGCCGTTTGCGCTGCCGAGGTCGGTGATCTTTACAAGGTCGCCCACCAACTCGATCGTTGCGTGTTGGCTGGATACGTAGGGATCGTTGATCGCGATGTCGTTGCCGGGCTTTCGGCCAACGCCATTGACGCCCGATTTAAGAGCGTATCGCTGATCGCCGCTCACCATGTAGGCAATGGCGGGCGCTTCGGGCGGAGGCTCCGGCGCGACAAAGCCTTCTGGTAGCTCGAGCGTCATCAGTATGCTGCCAAACTTGATCGATGCGCCGTTGGCCAGCCCGACTGGTTGTTCTGGCTCGACAGCGACATCGTCCACTTTGGTGCCGTTCGCACTGCCCAAATCCTCGATGGTCGCCGTATCGTCCGCTATCGTTATCTGTGCGTGTTTGCGACTGACCGCCGGATCGTTGATCAAAATGTCCGACGCAGAGTCTCGGCCAACGATGTTGACTCCGGCCTTCAATAGGTGCGTCTGCCCCAGGCCGTCCACCAATTTGGGCACGGCTTGAGGCTCTTGCTCTGTTTCCGGCGCGCCGCCGACTAACAGCAAGCCGCACTCTATGCAATAAACCTCTGCAGGCGGATTGACCTGGCCGCAGATAGGGCAGTTGGCGGGTGCCAAGGTCATCGTGGCTTCGGGAGCGGACATCTGGATCGTGTTTTCCATTACTTTAATCCTACCCAAGCGCCGCCTTCGCGTCGCGATTGTTCGGCCGCTTGGTGTATCTTCACCGCTTCGAGCGACTCTTCGATCGGCCAGGGCGAGCGTCCCGTCTCGAAGAAGTCTAACATGCTCAATGCTTGATTTCGATAGAACCCGGCAAAATCCTTGACAACCTCTGTTACGTATTCGCCGCTATATTTGGCGCCCATTTGCCAAGAAAGAGAGTCCCACAGATTGTCCGCCGTTCTCAATTCGACAAATGCGCGACGATCGCCATAATCCAGCGCGATCAATCGACAATTCTCCGTGCCCGTGTCGATGACGCGGCGAACCCCGACGCCCATCAAGCGCTGCACCATAGAAAGGGTATGAATGCCATACCCGAACAACTTGCCCATCCCCCGGCCAAAGGCTTCTTCGGGCTGCTCGCGGCCTTCAAATGCCTCAAACTCTACCGCGCAGCGCAAGGCCGATCCGCTCATGATCGGAGTCTTATGTTCTGCGGCCAATGCGACGATCTCCTCGGCTTCTCGCGTCTCAAATGCCAGCATCTTGTCGATGAAGGTCGGCTTACCAAACGGCAAAACCACGCGGCAAAGATCAAGATGGCGCTCGATATTGTCAGGGGCCAAGAGCATGGTCGCATCGGCCGCATTGACTGCGTCTTCGATCGAATCGGCGCGCGACACGCTGTTCTTAGCTGCCCAATCATCGCCATCTGGGTGGCTTTCCCAACAGGCTGCAACTTCGGCGCCCTCCTCGCGAAGCAGTTTGAGGAAGGTGTTGGCGTGGTAATTGTTCAGATGGTGATCGATAAAGGCAATTCGCATCTCAAAGCGCCTGCCCGGCTGAAATGTACGGATAGCCGAACAGTTCGGCAATCGGCTGAAGGGTTACTTTGCCTTCGATCACGTTGAGACCTTGCAACAGGAATGGATCATTGCGCAAAGCTTCGCGCGCCCCGTGCTTTGCGATCTGCCTGACGAATCCTAGGGTTACGTTAGTCAAAGCATAGGTGGAGGTTCGTGCGACCGCGCCCGGCATATTGGCCACCGCGTAATGCACGACGCCTTCTTCCACATAGGTCGGGTCGCTGTGGGTGGTCGGTCGCGTCGTCTCGGCAACGCCGCCCTGATCGACGCAAACGTCCACCAAGGCCGAGCCGTCTTTCATCTCTTTCAGCAAGGCGCGGTCGATCAGTTTAGGCGTCCGCTCGCCGGTCAGGTAGATCGCTCCAATGGTCAGATCGGCCTGCCGCACGGCATCTCGCAAGTTGGTCGGATTGGAATAGAGCGTCTTGACATTGGCCGGCATCACGTCGTCCAGATAGCGCATTCGTTCTAAGTCGAGGTCCAAGATCGTAACCCTTGCGCCAAATCCAGCGGCGATCTTGGCTGCGTTTGTGCCGACGACGCCCCCGCCAATGATAACGACCGATGCGGGCGGCACTCCCGGCACTCCCGACAGCAGCACGCCTTGGCCCTTGTGGTGCTTTTCCAGACAGGCCGCTCCAGCCTGAACGCTCATACGGCCGGCAATCTCGCTCATCGGCGTCAATATCGGCAGTTTCTCGTTCGCATCGGGGATAGTCTCATAGGCGATGCAAATTGCGCCCGATTCGACCATCGCTCGGGTCAAGTCGGCGCTGGCTGCAAAGTGAAAAAACGTGAAGAGCGCTTGGCCGGGACGAATTCGCGGAAACTCTTCTGACAGCGGCTCTTTGACCTTGACGATCAGATCGCTTTGCGCCCAAACTTGGCTCACGTCCGCCAAGGTTGCGCCCGCAGCCGCATACTCGTCATCGGACAATCCGGTCCCGACGCCCGCGCTTTGCTCAACGATGACTTTATGGCCGTCCTGCGTGAGCCGATGAACGCCCGCCGGGGTCATCGCCACGCGATGTTCGTCCTTCTTCACTTCCTTGGGTACGCCGATGACCATCCTTGCCCTCCTATTGCGGCTGAACGCGCATAGATTCCGATTCTACCTGCTGTACGGGCGCCTCGTCGAGTTTGCGAAGCAGCGCAGCGCCGGCCAATACATAGATCGGAATGAAAGCAAAGACCGCCCGCCATCCCAAGCCGGGAGAATATCGATTGAGGGCGTCGGCGACTGGGCCGGCGATCATTGGCGCTACCACTTGTGGCAAAGTCATCGAAATGTGCCAGATCGCCATGTATCGACCGGCTTCGTCTGCCTTGGGCACTAAGTTTGCGGCCAACGCCCAATCGACCGCGGCAAAGGCTCCCCACGCGATTCCGAAAAGAACGCCCAACAGCATCACCGCGCGAAAATCGCTGACCAGCAGAAATGCTATCGCCGCTGCGCAGAGAAGACCGCTGCACATGAAGATAATACTCTTCTTGCTGTGGCGGTCCGCGTTGCGCGCGACCATAAAGGTGCCGATCACGCCTGCGAAGGTTACAATCTCGAATAAAATGAACGCAGACTTAAGATAGCCGTCGCCAAGCCCGATTGAATCGCGCAGGTAGAAGGTGATGAAGTAGACCGCTGTATAGAACCCCGCGTTGAAGAAGAACCGCGAGAGGGTCAGTAGCCGAAAGTTGGGCGCGTCTTTCAGACGGATATCGAACACATGGCGCAGTTTCACCTTGGCATCCGCAGGATTTTTCGGACTCCAGGGCTTCTCCCGCAGCCCACAATGCGTCCAGAGCATCGTGGATAGCAGCACGCCCCCATAAACCCATCCCACAAGCCTCATGCGCGCATCTGCAGACCAATGGGATAGCAGCATCGGCTCCTTGTCAAGGAGCGCGCCGACCAGCGCAAGCCCTAAGCCCGTTCCCAATAGCGTCATCGCCCCCATATAGCTCGACGCAAGCCCATGCCGATGAGGCGGCACGACATCGGGGATGACCGCTTGATAGGGCCCGTTCGCCCAGTTTAGAAAGAACTGAATGGCCGCAAAACAGACCATCAGCTGCCAGAACGAGCCGCTGTAAGTAAAGAGAACGATGAACGGGATGCACCATATCACCCCATGAAAAATGAACGGCCGGCGTCGGCCCCACCGAGACTGGCAACGATCGCTGTAAGGCCCTGCGATCAGTTCGACAACGGTGGAAAACAGCGCGCCGCCAGCCGCCAGCACGCCCAAATAGGCGCCATGAGATTCTTTGGGTATGAACTCGGCAACGCGCTCCTGCAAGACCAGCGTCAACATGCCCGCCCAAAAAAAGCTGACGCCGAACCAGAACACACTGATGGCGATCATGGCCCGCCCGTGATGTTATCCAGATAAGCCCGAACCAGCGAGGCTAAGGGGTTGGCAAAGATCAGCGTCAGGATCGCGCCCAAAGCCATGCTGGGGCCGAATGGAATGGCGCCAACTTGCGGCGGTTCGTCGTCCAGTTCTTCCGACTGTGTTGAGCCAAACGTCCGCTCCAGCCATTCGTCGATGCGTCTCTTGATGGCTCCCGGGAGAAACAGATAGAGCACATCGAGCCACAGCAGGTAGAGGATCGAAAAGAAGAAGAGGGAAGCGATCGATTCGGGAACGTAGGATTCAAGTTCTTCGCTCGTATCTATAGCCGGATGCAAGCGCGCATAGATCATCCCAACAACCCCAAAGACCAATCCGAGCATGACGGCCAAACCAAAGGAGACGACCGCCGCCGGCGCCATCAAACAGGCGCCGATCGCCCTGGCTAGCTTGATGTCGCCGTGTCCCATCGCGTCCTTGCGAAACGCGATCCTCCCCAAGAGGCTGATGAATACAAAGATGCCGGCGCCGACTGTCGCCCCGATCAGCGCATTTGATAAACTTAGGCGCCCCGGTTCGGCCCAATCCCAAGGCGTGGCCAACCTGCTTGCAAATCCGGCGACAAGCAACCCTATGATCAGCGCAGCCGCGTTCAACTCGTCCGGAATAATGAACCAGCGCAGATCGATCATCGAAAGCGCGAGCAGGCATGAGCAAAACGCCGACAGTCCCAAAAACGCAACCCAAGATTCTCCTTGCACCAAATGCAGATGCCAAAACCATGCCCAGATAGCCGCATTGACGATCTCTACCAACAAGTATCGAACGGGGATCGAGGCCCTGCAGTGCCGACAACGGCCTTGCTGAACGAGATAACTCAGAATCGGGAAGAGATCGAGCGCGGTCAGTCGCGTTTTGCAGTTAGGGCAGTGCGACGGCGGATGGACGATGGAGAGCCCGGCCGGCAAGCGATAAATCAGTACATTGAGAAAACTGCCTATTGCCGCCCCGAAGGCGATGCCGAAGACAACGCTCCAGGGCGGCAGCATATGCCGATTATTGGGCTTGGCTCAGGTTGCTGATAACGCTGATCATTGGCAGGAACATCGCAATAACGATGAAACCGACCACGAAGCCCAAAAGTACGATCATCAACGGTTCGATGGCTGCCGTCAAACTGGCCAATTGCGCCTCCACCTCGCCCTCGTAAAAGTCGGCAATCTTGGTCAGCATGTGGTCGAGCGAACCCGATTCCTCGCCGACGCTGACCATATGTACGACCATAGGCGGAAACTGCCGGCTTTTGGCCAACGGATCGGCGATGCGCTCTCCTTCGCGAATTCGCGCGCGGGATTCCATCACTGCTTCGGCAATGATCGAGTTGCCCACGACGCCCGCGACCGTTTCTAACGCTTGTAGGATCGGTACGCCCGAGACTAACAGCGTGCCCATGGTTCGGCTGAATCGCGCCATGACGATCTTGTGGTGCAAAGGGCCGAAAACGGGCATTTTCAGTTTCATACGGTCGACAGTGCGCCTGCCTACGCGAGTGCTGACAAAAAGCCGGTAAGCGACTAGCAGCACCAGCAACGAGATGATCAGCACGTACCAACGATTGGCGACGAAAGCCGAAAGGTCGATCAAGAACTGGGTCATGAACGGCATGTCCTTGACGCCCAGCTCCTTGAACAGGTCGGCAAACTGCGGCACCAGCCACGTTACCAGGAACGTAACGATGCCGATAGCCGCGATCAAAACCAAAGTTGGGTAGGTCAATGCCGACTTGATCTTGCGCCGCAGTTCTACGTCCTTCTCTAAGAAGTGCGCGATGCGCTGAAGCGATTCTTCTAACACGCCGCCGACCTCCCCCGCTCGGATCAGACCGATGATCAGCGGAGAGAACGCCTTCGGGTGTCGAGCCATCGATCGCGACAGGCTCTCGCCCGATTCGACGCGCGCCGACAGATCCATCAAGATCTTGCGCAAGCGAGAATCGCTCGTTTGCTGTTGCAGCACGTCCAAGCAGCGCACCAGCGAAACGCCTGCGTCGAGCATTGTGGAGAATTGCCGCGAGAAGATCGAAAGGTTAGAGAGTTTGACCTTCCCATAGCCGCCAGAGGGCACGCGCTGGCCGCCCTTCTCCTGCGTCATTTCAAGGACGACAAAACCCTCTTCCTGTAACCGCTTCTTGAGTACTTCGCCGTTTTCCGCTTCGGCGCGTCCGCTACGGGTCGCGCCGCTTTCGTCTCGAATGGTGTACGCAAAGGTCGCCATTGCTTATCCTCTCTGAGCGTTCTCGCTCTATAGTCCGCCTGGTCGGCTAGAGCCGGGAGCGGTCGTGCCGGTGGAAGACGGCGCGAGCATCTTCTTCAACTCGTCCGTATTGATGGCGCGGGCCATGACTTCTTCGTAGGTAACGGTGCCGCGCATGTAAAGATCGCGCAGGCACATGTCCATCGTCTGCATTCCAACGTTCGCGCTGGTCTGGATCATGGTGTGAATCTGGTGCGTTTTGTTCTCGCGAATCAGGTTTCTGACGGCGGGAGTGGCGGTCATCACCTCGATGGCGGGCACTCGTCCGGGCTGTCCGGCTCTGGGCAACAGCTGCTGGCTGATAATGGCCTGCAAGTTGTTGGCCAGTTGGATTCGAATCTGTTCCTGTTGGCCGGGCGGGAAAACGTCCACCATTCGGTCGATCGATTCGGCGGCGTTGTTGGTGTGCAGAGTGGCCATGACTAAGTGGCCCGTTTCCGCGGCTGTGATCGCCAATTGTATGGTCTCAAGGTCTCGCATTTCGCCTACGAGGATGACGTCCGGATCCTCTCGAAGGGAAGAGCGGAGTGCGTTTGCGAACGACTTGGTGTCTTGGCCCAGTTCGCGCTGGTTGATAATACTGAACTTGTGGGTGTGCAGGTACTCGATCGGGTCCTCGATCGTAATAATGTGCACCGAACGCTCCGTATTGATCTGGTTGATCATGGCGGCAAGCGAAGTCGATTTGCCGGAACCGGTCGGCCCGGTAACCAGGATCAGGCCTCGAGGCTTTCGGGTCAAATCTTCCAAAATGCCTGGCAAGTGAAGTTCTCGAATGGTGGGGATCCGTTGCGGAATCAATCGAAACGCGGATGCGACCGCGCCCTTGTCTCGATAGACGTTGACGCGGAAACGAGAGACCTTGCCGAGAGCATACGACATGTCCAGTTCCATCGTCGATTCGAACCGCTGAATCTGCTCGTCCGTTAAAATGTCGTAAACCAGACGCTGCGTTTCGGGCGCAGAAGCCTTCTCGTAGTTCAAGCGTATCAACTGCCCGTCCACTCGAATGATCGGCGCTTCGAACGGCACTAGGTGCAGGTCGGACGCGCCCTTTTCGGTTACGATGTAAAGCAGTTCGTCGATATGGATCTCTTCAAGGCGGCGCGCCTGTCCGGCTTGCTGTTGCGCCTCCTCGGTTGTCGTCTGTTGAGCGCCGGGCAGTCCCATGGGCGTCTCCTCCTTGTGCAATTTAGTAGAACCCGGCGGTAAAGACGACCCGCATCACTTCTTCGGGCGTCGTAACCCCTTCGAGCACTTTGACCAATCCGTCTTCTCTCAGCTCTTTCATCCCGTTCGCCTTTGAGGCTTCCTTGATGTCGGCCAAAGGCGCGCGCCGAACGATCAGTTCGGCAATCTCGTTGTTGACGACCATCAGTTCGTAAATCCCAATTCGGCCTCGGAATCCCGTAAAGCGGCACTGGTCGCAACCCGCTCCGCGCCACAGTGTAACCGTGTCGCCCTGTTCCTTTGGATTGAATCCAAAGCGTCTAAGTTCCGCGCCTTGCGCCTGATACGGCTCTCGGCAGTTCGAGCAGATCTTTCGGGCTAGCCTCTGCGCCATGATTCCAATGACGGTCGCTGCGATCAGGTATGGCTCGACGCCCATGTCCACCATACGAAGGGTGGCTGACGGCGCATCGTTGGTGTGAAGCGTGGACAAGACTAAGTGTCCCGTCAGCGATGCTTCGATCGCGATCTCGGCCGTCTCCAGGTCGCGCATCTCGCCGACCATGATAATATCGGGGTCTTGCCGCAAGAAGGCGCGGAGCGCGTTGGCAAAGGTCAATCCGGCCTTTCTGTTCACCTGGACCTGCGAGACGCCTGGAAGCTGATACTCGATCGGGTCCTCGATCGTAAGGATGTTCTTTTCGACCGAGTTCAACTTGTTCAAAACGCTGTACTGGGTGGTGGTCTTGCCGCTTCCCGTCGGTCCGGTCGATAGGCACATTCCGTTTGGCTGGATGACCAGTTCTTCCAATCGGGCTTGCGTGTCGGGCGTAAAGCCGAGCTTGTTCAACCCGAGCAGGACGCTCGTCTTATCCAGAATACGCATAACGATCTTCTCGCCCGCAGGCGTTGGGATCGAGGATACGCGCAAATCGAAGTCTTTGTTCTGATACCGAATCGGTATGCGTCCGTCCTGCGGGATTCGCTTTTCTGCGATGTTCATCTCGGCCATGATCTTGAGGCGCGAGATGAGCGGCGGCTGGACGTACTTGGGCAAGGTGAGCACTTCGTGCAAAACGCCGTCGATTCGGTAGCGAACGCGAACGTTGCGATACGAGGGCTCGACGTGAATATCGCTGGCTCGCTCGTTGATCGCGTTCTGGATGATGGTGTTGGCCACCCGAATGATCGGGCCTTCTTCCGATTGTCGAACGGCATCGTCGTCATCGACGTCGGTATCGCCGCGCGCGCTGTAGGCCGCAATGTCGCCTTTCAGGGCGCTCATCATGTCCATGCCGCGAGCAACGTTGGCCGCGGGAGGCCCGCTCGAATCGCCGCTGTCCCCGCTGCCGGCGCCGTAGGTCTTGCGAATTGCGTCCTCGATCGCGCCGGGAGACGCCATAGCCGGTATCACTTGGCATCGCGAGGCAAGGCGCACTTCGTCAATGGCCAAAACGTCTCGCGGGTCGGCCATCGCTACCCATAGACGATCGCCTTCCTTGCGCACGGGCACGATGTTGTGATGGCGGGCGATGTTCTCCTTGACAATATTGGCGGCAGAGGGATCGACCTGCACGCGATCCAGATCGATGTAGGGAACGTTCAGTTCCGCAGCCTTGGCCTCGTACACGTGCGTCTCCGAGGCGAAGTTGTTGGCGACTATAACCTGCCCAAGGTCTTGATTCGTGCTCTGCTGTATCTTTATCGCTTCATCAAGCTGCTCTCGGGTGATATACCCCTTTTCGACCAGGTACTCCCCCATTGATTTTCGCAGCATGGCCATTCTTCACTCTCCGGCGCACCCTGGTGCCAAGATGCCGATTAGTATAACACAGTTCGGCAAGCGCCGAGCCGTTCCTGTCGATTGTACGAAACATCGTCCGATATTGGTATACTACGTTCAATGCGCGCCCGCGTGTTCCTGCGCGATAGGAGGATTTCGATGACAAGAAACGCCGTATGGACAATTTTGGCATGTTTGGCCGTGATCTGCTCCCATGCCCAGCAGGGCGGTGCCCGGGGGAATCAGAACGACGGACGCACCGACGTTCGCGATGTGTTGGCACAGCTTGAAAAGAAGCACGAAGTTCCAGTCTGGTTCGACGCGACCGTAACGGGTCGAGTCAATCCGAAGGTCGAAGCCGAAGATTTAGAAGGCGCTCTAAACGAAGTAACCCGCCAAGTAGTCGGAATGACCTGGCGAAAAGTCTTCGTCCGAAAAGAACTGGGCGCCCAACCGGACAAGGCGAAGATTCTCGCTGCCGTCCGCAACCTTTTGAGCATCGAGGCGAGCGGATTGATGGTATTGGACACCGCCAATAGCCGTGTGAACTCGTTCATCAAAGACTGGCCGGTCGATTCCGAGTTTGAAAAAGGCCTGGAGAAAATGGAGCCGGCCTACCGAGGCGAACCGATCTACGTTGTGGTCAATCCGCGCGCGGTTTCCGCATTGGCGGCCTCGATGGGGTCGGAAGGCGTGGATCGATACCTTTCCATGCAACAGAACATGCTCGACATGCTAGGGCAAATGACGCCCGAAGAGCGCCAGAAAGCCATGCGAGAGGGCATGAACATGTGGATGAACATGAATCCGGAGCTGCGCGGTCAAATGATGATGGAGGGCATGCGCATGGGCATGGACATGTGGGAAAAGATGCCCGAAAGCGAACGACGCATGATGATGGAACAAGGCATGAGGATGTTCGAACAGTTTATGGGCAATCCTCGCCGACCGTAATGTATCGAAGGGCGGGCATTGCGCCCGCCCTTCGATTTGTCTACTTCACCGTTCTCTCCTTCGCCCTAACAGCCCTAACCCCAGCATCAGCGCAATCATCGATGCCGGCTCGGGCGTTAAATAGGCGCCAGCAACCTCGACCGTGCCCTGATCGTGCGGATAGGTAACCCAATTGGTGTTCAACAGACAGGTTCGAAGCGTAACGCCTTCTTGTCCGACTGGCGACAATCGAGTCGTCGAAATCACGACCTCCGTTCCATACGGAGTGTCTTCTCTGACCCGTAAGAGAAAGTGGCCGACGAACGTAGGCGGCACGTGTTGCATCCCGCCGGCGAACCCGATCTTGAAACCGGCGCCGTGTCCGGTTGCAAGATCGAACGAACTGTCCCATGGACGCAAGCTGTTCGCATAGAGCGTGCCTGCAGCCGCCGTCATGATGCGCAAGTTTGAGTAGTCGAAGTCCGGATGAACACGGGCGTTCATACGAGGGTCGATGCCGTATCGGTGAATCTCCAGATATTGCTCGTTGCTGTCGTCAGGCAGGCTATCGGCAAAGTCCATAAAGAAGTTGCCGATCGTCAACCGTCGGTCTGTGTTGCGAAAGTCCAGGTCGATTCCGAGCGTAACCCGAATGTACTGTCCGGCATCCGCTACGAGAGAGGTGTTCGGGCTGGTCGGCGAATAGGGAGTCGGTTCGGTCAAAGGCGGGGGCTCGTCGTAGGGGCCGGACAAATCCAAAAAAATCCGGGCAACGCCCTGGCCCATGGAAGATGAGATCATGAGTACAACGAACAGCAGTACTGCGAGAATGCGATGCATGATGAAACCTCCTATTGCATCTGAAAGATACATGTTAGTACTCAGATAAACCTCACAATGTTCCCGAGGTTTCCAAATGGCTTGCGTCTCAGGGTATCCTTGTGGTATACGGGCGTCTACCGAGCGCCAGGAGGCCGCAAATCAATGATCGATCGTGAGCAGTTGGTCGAACTCTTCATCAATCTATGCCGCATCAACTCGCCGCCAAGGCAAGAGCGCGAGGTCGTTGACTTCGTCAAGAACTACCTATCGAACCTTGGTCTCTATATCAAAGAAGATCGGGCCGGCGAGGCCGTCGGCGGCAACGCGAACAATGTGATCGCAACGCTGCCCGCCAATCGCTCTGGCGCTCCAAAGATCTTCTTCAGCGCGCACTTCGATACGGTCGAACCCAATCCGAATCTAAGGGTTGTCATCAAGGACGAGATCATCAAGTCGGACGGCACATCTATTCTGGGCTCGGACGACAAATCGGGTATGGCAGCCATTCTCCAGGCCGTGCGGGCTGTCGTGGAGAACGACTTGCCGCATGGCCAAATCCAGTTGCTCTTTTCCATTTGCGAAGAGGTCGGACTGCTGGGCGCGCGCCATCTCGACATGGCTTTGGTAGATAGCGACTACGGATTTGTATTCGACTCTGGATCGCCGGTGGGCACGGTGATCAACTCGGCGCCGACCCATGATTCTATGCGATTCAAAGTGATCGGTCGCCCCGCCCATGCCGGAGTGCAGCCGGAGAAGGGCATCAGCGCGATAAAGATCGCCGCCGATGCGATCAGCCAAATGACGCTCGGCCGAATCGACGAGGAAACCACCGCCAACATTGGCGTCATCGAGGGCGGTACGGCCAACAACATCGTCTGTCCAGAAGTCAACGTGCGCGCCGAGGCCCGGAGCCGCAGCGTCGAAAAGGTCGATGCCCAAACGCGCCATATGATTGATTGCTTTGAGCAGGCAGCGGCTCGAGCGGGCGGACAGGTCGAAGTTCAAAAAGACCGCCACTACACAGGCTATTTGCTGACCGACGACCAGCCTCAAGTCAAGTTGGCGATGGAGGCTATCCGGGATGTCGGGTTGGAGCCAAACTTCCGTCCGACGGGCGGCGGAAGCGACGGCAGCATCTACCTTGATCGCGGCCTTCCGAGCGTCGTGTTGGGCACCCCGATGGAGCACATCCACACGCATCAAGAACAGACCCCCATCGCAGCCCTGGTCAAAAGTTCCGAAATCGCCCTCGCCATCATCCGGCGGGCAGCAGGCGCCTAGCCCCATGGACTGCCGCGATTGCAATCTCTATGAGGACGGGAAGTGCCGCTCGGGCAAGGTCAACCCTGCGCGGAAGGAGGATGCGGCGCTGGCCGTCAAGTTCTTCGGCCCGCGATGTCTCTGCATCATGAACCCGCATAGAGAGCCGATTCTTCAGCGCATGTACGAGCCGTCAACCGAGCCGCTTGAGCTCCCTCAAAGCGAGCCTTGCGACGGCGGTCGCCGGTCGATGTCGCGCGGTCTTGATCTGAGCGTTCGGATAGTGCGATAGGATCGCCTGACGGAAAAGGCTCAGATAGAGTTTGCTCCGAAACATCCCGCCCGACAGCGCCCATACGACCGGTTCGCTTCTGTCGAACCAAGCCTTCGCGCCGCTCATCGCGTCCGATGCCAACTGTTCGACGCCCTCTGCCACAATGCAATAGGCGACCTTGTCCTTGCCGTTTTCAGCCAATTCGCAGACTTTGCACGAGAAAGAGGCAATCTTATGGCGAGGCGTCCTTGCCTGATAGAAAACCGGCACCAAGTCCCGAGGTTCCGCAACGCCAAAGTGATCCAGCGCGGCCTGTAACAGCGCCGTCTTAGGCCCGCGAGCATCCGCAAACCGCACGGCCGCCCGAAATGCCCGGATAGCCGTATCATAAGCGCTTCCTTCGTCGCCCAAGAGACTGCCCCAACCCCCGCACTGACCGACCAGCTCGTTGTCTCGAAAGTAGCCGATGTTCGATCCGGTGCCTGAAATGACCGCGACGCCTTCGGCGTTCAGGCTGCCGGCGATCGCCATGGCCGCGCGCATCTCGTCAAATCGAAACAACTTGGGCTTGGGAGACTGTCGGGTCAGCCAGCCGATGTCGCTTGGCGCTCCGGCGGAAGCGACGCCCACTGCCCGAATTTCGCCCTTTACACCATCCATCGCGTCTGCGACGGCGCTCTTGATGTTGGCCCGAGTTTCCTCAGCGCTCACAAAGTTCGGGTTGGAAGGCCCAGCCTTGCCATATCCCAACAGTTGCCCGGCGTCCGTGATGGCGGCGCACTCCGTCTTCGTGCCGCCTCCTTCTATCCCCAAGATTACGAGATTTGCCATTTCAGTTTAAGCAAGCGTGCGACAAAAGGCCAAAAACAGTGGAAGAGCCGTCCGGAAGGCGCAACTCTACCGCAAGATCGGCGGATCGATCTTCAATACGCCGATAAACGGCAGATTCCTGTACTTCTCTTCGTGATCCAATCCATAACCGACCACAAACCGGTTCGGGATTGAGAACCCTTTATAGTGCACCGGAACATCGACTTTTCGCCGCTCTGGCTTATCCAACAGCGAACAGACCCGCAAGGATGCGGGCTCCCTTGCCATTAATAAGTCAAGCAGATAGCGCAGCGTCAACCCGGTGTCCACAATGTCTTCGACAATCAGCAGATGTCGACCGATGCACTGCGCGTCCAGGTCCTTTAGCAGCCGCACGACGCCCGACGATTCTTGACTGCCCGCATAACTGCTGATGGCCACAAAATCGCAGGTGATCGGCGCATGAACCGCACGGAACAGATCGCTCATGAAGAGCATAGAGCCTTTCAGAACGCCGATGAACACGGTGTCCAATCCGGCGTAGTCCTGCTCGATCTGCTGCCCTAATTCCCGAATGCGGTTCTGGATCGCGTCGGCCGGGATGAGCTCCTCAACCTCGGGAAAGAGTTTTGTCCAGTCTTGCATCGCAGCCACCGCGCTCATATTTGCTTCACTCCCATTCGATCGTCGCCGGCGGCTTGCTCGACAAGTCGTACAAGACGCGGTTGACGCCTTCCACTTCGTTTACTATCCGATCGGCGATTCTCCTCAACAAAGTCCAAGGCAGTTCTGCCGGTTCTGCGGTCATTGCGTCCTCGCTGGTTACGGCCCGCACGACGATGGCGCTTTGATGCGTGCGCTGATCGCCCATGACTCCTACGCTCTGCGTCAAAGGCAATACTGCAAACGATTGCCAAATGCGACCCAGCCATCCGTCTTGCCGAAGTTCGCGCATTACAATGGCGTCGGCCAGGCGCAATCGCTCCAGCTTCTCCGACGTCACTTCGCCTTCTATGCGCACGGCCAAGCCCGGGCCCGGAAAAGGCTGCCTGTGCACGATCGACTCCGGCAGTCCCAACTCCAATGCGACCGATCGAGCCTCGTCTTTGAACAACATCCTCAGCGGTTCGATGGTCTCCAACCGCATCCAAGAGGGCAATCCTCCCACGTTGTGGTGCGTCTTGATCTTGGCCGCGTGAGCCGAGCCGCTTTCGATCACATCGGGGTAAAGAGTGCCTTGCGCCAAGAAGCGACAGTCGCTCACTTCGTCTGCCGTCTCCTCGAAAACGCGCACAAACTCCTCGCCTATGGCTTTGCGTTTCTCCTCGGGGTCCGTAACTCCTGCAAGTCGATCGAGAAATCGATCGCGCGCATCGACCGCTACCAAATGGGCAGGGAAGTAGCTGGTGAAGAGTTCTCGAACCTCCTCGGCCTCGCCCTGCCGCAACAGTCCGTGATCCACAAACACACAGGTCAGCCGGTCCCCGATCGCTCGGTGCACCAACGCGGCGGTCGTACAAGAGTCCACCCCGCCGCTCACGCCGCAGACAACCCTTGCATCGCCCGTTTGTTGCCGAATCGCCTCGACCGTCTCCTCTACAAAGTGCACGGGCGTCCATTCGCCAGAACAGCCGCACACCAGATAGAGAAACTGTCGTATCAGCGCAGATCCAAACGGCGTGTGCGAAACTTCGGGATGAAACTGGACGCCATAGAGCTTTCTCTCAGGATCGCTCATGGCCGCCACCGGCGCGTTGGAAGTAACTGCCGTAGTCCTAAATCCAATAGGCGGGCTCTCGACGCGATCGCCGTGGCTCATCCAACAGGTCAATTCTCGCGCCAAGCCCTCGAACAGCGCATCCTTCTCGGTAATCCGCAACTGAGCGCGGCCATACTCTCGATGCTCTGCTCGGACGACTTCGCCGCCCAGTTGGACCGCCATTAACTGTAAGCCATAGCAGATCCCCAAGATCGGAATGCCGAGGGTGTAGAGGTCTTCGTGGAGAACCGGCGCCCCTGGATCATAAACGCTGCTGGGTCCGCCGGAAAGGATGATGCCGGCCGGATTGCGCTGGCGAATGGAGTCTAACGGAAGCGTGTGCGGCTCGATCTCGCAGTAAACGTTCTGCTCGCGCACTCGCCGGGCGATCAGCTGAGTGTATTGCCCGCCAAAATCGAGAATGAGGATTGTCTGGCGCTGCGCAGTGGGCAAAGATGACATGCGGCTAATTATATCTCATAGCCCCATTTGGATTGGCGGGGAGGCAGCGCGCGTTCCCCGCCATTCTGCTTGGGCCGGATCGCTCTACTTGGTCTCGAGCGGCGTTGCCTGACCGACTTTGCCGGGCTCGGTCGATGGCTTCGGCGGCGGTCCGCTTGTAGGCTGGTGCTTGCCGGTTTCACCGCTGTCGCGGCTGTTCATCCACATGTATCCGCCAGCCGCAACGACAAGAAGAACGACGAGAACGATCACGATGGCCATCGGCGTTGAGATTTGGTTCTTCATGCTTTTACCTCCTGGTTGAGATTTGGATTGATCGAGAGAAATCGGCGTTGAATAGTACGGAAAATCGTTCGATTGCCCTTCTCTCGCCCTGCCCGCATCTCCAAGAATCCCTCCGTGCTTTTGTAAGCGATATGATATTACTCCATCTCGCTTCATTTTCCTGCTTTGGCCTCTGGGCTATAATTATTGGTCGTGAAGAGGCCATATCTTCTCCCCGCTTTCTTCTGCCTTGTTGGGATGGCTGTCGGCCAATCCCCCATTGTTCTGTCGTATCGCCAGCCAGAGGTCAAAGCAAAGGCCGCGATCCTCGTCGATGTCCGCACAGGCCAAGTTCTCTTCGAGAAGAACGCCGATCAAAAGCTTCCGCCCGCAAGCGTTACCAAATTGATGACCGCGCTCATCCTCATGGAAAACTGCCAACCGGACGAGATCGTCCGCGCATCCGAAAGAGCGACGAAAACCCCCAGCAGCTCCATGCATTTGATGCGAGACGAGGAGGTATCGGTTCACGGAATGCTGCAGGCGCTGCTTCTTCGGTCGGCCAACGACGGCTGCGTGGCGGTCGCCGAGCATGTCGGCGGATCGCTGGAGAAGTTTGTAGACAGAATGAATGCAAAGGCCAAAAGTTTGGGCGCAACGTCGACAACCTTTCGCAATCCGCACGGCCTGCACGACAAGGAGCATCTATCGACCGCGAGAGATCTGGCGAAGATCGCCCTGGAAGCCATCAAGATCCCCTTGATCAACGAAACGGCCAAACTCCCAACCTGCTGCATTGTGCGAAGCATGAACCAGGAAGACACCGTCTTCATCTCGCCTAATAAATTTCTTGGCAAATACCAATGGGCCGATGGGCTTAAGACAGGCTATACTCGACAAGCCGGCCCGTGTCTGGCCGCGTCCGCAACGCGAGACGGGCGCCGACAAATCGCAATCATCCTCAACAGCCCCGACAGAGACTCCGACGCCATCGCTCTCATGGAGTATGGCTTCAACCAATGGACGGCAGTCCCGCGACCGCCCGACACGATCAAAGCTAAAGTGGGCAACCGCGAGATCAAGGCCGTTGCGGGCCAAGTGCAGGAAGCGCTGGTGCCCGCCGTCGCGGCCGCGTCGTCCAGGTGGGTTGTCGAAGTCGAGCCCGAACGAGTCAGCGCCCAAGAAGGCGACGTGATCGGCAAAGTGAAACTCTTGGGCGAGGGCGAACCCTTGGTCATGGCCGACCTGGTCTCCATGGAGAGCGTCGGCCCGCCGACCCATTGGTCGCGCGTCTTCGGAGCGCTTTTTCTCGGGGCGGCGGCGCTGGCCTACACCGGCAGGCGAAAACGACACAGGAGACGCCCTCATGGACGTTAAAGCCGCTCTTAAGTCGCAGTATCTGGCCGGTCTCGCCATGCTCCGTCAAGCCATCGAGCGATGTCCCGACGACCTTTGGCTGTCTGGCGAGCATCCGCGCAACTATTGGCGCATTGCCTACCATACTATCTTCTATACCGACCTCTATCTAAGGACCGGCGAAGAGGCCTTCGTGCCTTGGACCAAGCATCGAGAAGACGTGCCATGCCTATGGGAAAACCCGCCCGTCGAAGAGCCTTACACCAAAGAAGAGACCATCCAATATCTAAACGAAGTCGTAGCAAACCTTGATGACTTTCTTGCGGCGCTCGACCTCTCGGCAAAGGAGACCGGATTCCACTGGTACCCGATACCCAAACTCGACCACCAGATGATGAATCTGCGGCACATTCAAGGCCATGTCGGGCAACTCTCAGAACTCTTGATGGCGCGCGGCATCGATATCGATTGGAAGGGCGCCGTCCTCTAAGACGACTGGCCCATCGGGTATCCTTAACCGTAAGATGACCACCAAGATTTGTATTCTCACCCTCTCTCTTACGCTCGTCGCGCATTGCTCTGCTCAGACCGCCACCATCGTTGGCAAAGTGAAACTGAACGGAACTCCTCCCAAACCCAAAGCCTTAAACATGAAAGACGATCCCGGCTGCGTCGCAGCCCATGGCAACAAAACCGTCTACTCCGAAGAAGTCGTCGTTGGCAAGGACGGCGGCCTGCGGTGGTGCTTCGTCTCGATCCGCTCCGGCGTCAAGGGCGCGTACAAGCCGCCAGCAAAGCCGGTCGTGCTCGATCAGATCGGATGCGTCTACAAACCGCACGTCTTCGGCGTCCAAACCGGCCAAACCATCGAAATCCGAAACTCCGATCCCGTTTTGCACAACGTGCACGCCGTTACCAAAATCAACCCGCCTTTCAATATCGGACAGCCGCGAAAAGGCATGAAGAACGTCAAAGTCTTCATGAAGCCCGAACAGATGATCCGCATCAAATGCGACGTGCACCAGTGGATGGTTACCTACTGCGGCGTCGTCGAGCACCCTTTCTTTGACGTATCCAAGGCCGACGGTACCTTCGAGATCAAAAATCTGCCGCCCGGCACCTATACCCTGGGCGTCTGGCACGAGAAATTCGGCTCTAAGACCGAACAAATCACCGTGAAGGCTGGGGAGCGCAAAACAGTGAACTTCGAGTACGATCAGAAATAGCCCAATGGATAATCCGCGCCGCCCGATCGTTTACTGGTTCTCGATAGCGACGGCGCTCAGCGCCTTATTCCTGATCGTAGCCGGAGCGGCTGTAACCAGCACCGGCTCGGGCGACGCTGTGCCCGACTGGCCGACCTCGTTTGGCGGTTGGAATCCCCCCATGCGGGGCGGCGTCTTCTACGAGCACGGACACCGGATGATCGCCATGTTCGTCGGTCTGATGATCCTCGTTCAGTTTGTCCTTATGTTCCTCTTCAAGATGCCGAAGAAGCTGAAAGTCTTGAGCGGCTGGGCGCTCTTTCTGGTCATCGTTCAGGCGATCCTCGGCGGGCTCAGAGTATTGGTCGTCTCGAACGAGGAACTCCAGCAGAGCGCGATGCGCCTCTTTGGCGTCGAGCACATCGATCCCGTCCGCGTGGGAGTGGCCGTTGCTCATGCCTGCCTTGCCCAAATCGTGCTGACCCTGACCTTTGCAATGGCCTTTATCAGCAGTCGATTCTATCAAGAACTTCAGAAGGGCTTCGTGTTCCATGCCAAGGCGGCCTCGCCGGTCAAGCGACCTGGGCTGGGTTTAGGCGGACTGATTTTCGCGGTTATTTTCGTTCAGTTGGTCGTCGGCGCTGTCATGCGGCACATCAATGCGGGCCTGGCCATCCCCGACTTTCCGCTCTCCTTTGGCCAAATAATCCCGCCGTTCGGCAGCCTTCCCAACGATCCGAACGCGCCCATGCCCGTTACAGACAGGGAGCTGGCCTTTCAAGTCGCCGTTCATTTCGCCCATCGTGTCGGCGGCATCTTGATCGCCATTCTTATCTTCATCAACCTTCTCAACGCTTCTAAGACCCGCTCTCAGCCCGGCTTTAGCACGGCGGTTTGGATGACGGGGCTCGTCATCGCACAGATCTGCCTCGGCGCAGCAATCATCTGGACCGAAAAGTCGGTGCACGTTACTGTAACGCACGTGCTGATCGGCGCGACGCTATTGGGCCTGACCGCGCTCTACGTCATCCAACGCCGCAGTCGCACCGAGCCGATGACCACGATCGCAACGACCCAGAAAGAGGCGCTCGCATGAAAGCGACCGCAGTTGCCGATGCGACCGTAAGCCAACGAACCAACCGGCTTCGCCAATACTATCTGCTCAGCAAGCCGCGAGTGACTCTTCTCGTTTGGATCACCACTTGTGCGGGCCTGCTTACAGGCGTCCTGGTCTCCGGCGCGTCCGTCAGCCCTCTGATCGTCTTTCACGCCCTGGTCGGCAGTTGGTTCGTGATAGCCAGCGCAAACGCCCTCAATCAAGCCTTAGAGCATCGAGAAGACGGCCAAATGGCGCGCACCGCCAATCGACCTGTGCCTGCCGGGCGCGTCTCCTACGACGAAGCCGTCGCCGTCGGCGTCGCATGGGGCGTGATCGGCGTTCTGCAGCTCGCCTTTTTCGTCAATCTGCTGACGGCCTTTCTCGGCGCTCTCTCCATTGCGCTCTATGTGGGCGCCTACACGCCTCTCAAGAAAGTTACCCCCCTATGCACGGGCATTGGCGCCATCCCGGGCGCGATACCGCCACTGGCGGGATACACCGCTGCCACGGGCGAAATCACCCCGCTTGCTTTTCTGCTCTTCCTCGTGCAGTTCTTCTGGCAGTTCCCGCACTTTTGGGCCATCGCCTGGCTGAACAGAGAAGATTACGCCAAAGCCGGGTTCCTGATGCTGCCCGTGCGCAACAATCCCGAGCGCTCCACAGGGCTGCTCGCCTTCGTCTATGCGCTGGCGCTAATCCCCGTCGCCGCGATGCCCGCGCTCTATCTGCACCGCCCCGTCCTTTATCTGATCGGCGCAATCCTCCTCAGCGCCTGGTTCGCCGCCAAAGCCTATCGCTTTGCAAAACAGCCCGACCAATCGACCGCAAAGAAGACCCTGTTAGCGAGCGTTGCGTTTCTGCCGGTTTGGCTGATCCTCTTGATTCTGGGGGCGGCATGAGCGCATCCGACGCACAACCCATCGTCCCGCCGCCGTCGAGCGATCTCGCGCGAGACCGCCTGCCCGATAACTGGCCGAACGCCCAGCCCAATCCCGAAGTGACAACTCGCTTGGGCGTCCTGCTGTTCCTCGTCTCCCTAGGCGCTCTTTTTGCAGCGCTGGCCGCCATCTTTCTCTACCGATTGGGCGACCGCCTCGACTATCGCTTCGAGGCGCCCCGCATCCTGTGGGCCAGCACGGCGGCGATCCTGCTCAGCGACATCGCCTACTTTCTGGGCCAGCGCGCCATCCGCCGCGATCTAAAGAATATGTTGCTTCTCTGGGTCGGCGGGGCGCTGGCTTTGGGCATCGCCTTCACCACCATGCAAGCGCTAGCCTGGGTCGAACTGCTCATGCTCGGCATCACCGCACAGTCCAACCCGTTCAGCGGCATGTTCTATCTCTTTACAGCGATTCATGCATTGCACGTTGCGGTCGGCCTTGGACTCTTGGTCGCCGTGCTCTATGGCGCCTATCTTCATCGCTACTCCGCCGCCCGCCGCTCGTTCGTCGATCTCACCGGCCTCTATTGGCGCTTCCTCAACATCGTCTGGCTGGGACTCTTCTACCTCTTGGTGATTTTATGAATATTCGTCTCGCGCTGTGGACGCTCCTGATCTGCGTTTTGGGCGGCGTCTCCGTCGCGTTCTTTCTCAAGAATCGACCGGCGCTCGCCGCCCTGCCTGTGGTCAAATCCGTTCCCGACTTCAGCCTTGCCGGACACGACGGCAACCCCATCGCCCTCAAAGACCTGAAAGGCAAGGTCTGGGCCGCCGACTTCTTCTTCGCTTCGTGCAGCGGCATCTGCCCGACCATGCAGAAGAATCTGACCCAGGCGCACAAAGCCTTCGCCAAAGAGCCGAACTTCCGCATGCTCTCCATCACCGTCGATCCCGAGCGCGACACGGTCGAAATCCTGAGCGAATACAGCAAAAACTGGGACGCCGACGCCAAAGGCTGGCTGTTTGTAACCGGCGACCGCAAAGCGATCTACCAATTGGCGCGGCACGGCTTCCTGCTGACCGCCGAACCCGCGCCCAAAGGCGAGGACGGCGGCCCGGACGACTTCATCCATAGCGAAAAGACCGCGCTGGTCGATAAAAAAGGCCAAATCCGAGGCTACTACGATGCCACCAACCCGGAAGCCGTCAAGCAGATGATCAAAGACGCCCGCGGACTGCTGGCCGAATGAACTGGATCGACCAGCTCCCCACCGTCAACGCCTGCCTCAACTCGACCTCGTTCGTCCTCTTGCTCCTCGGTTACGTCCAAATCCGCAAACGCAATATCAACGCCCATCGCGCCTTCATGGGTTCGGCGTTCGCCGTCTCCTGCCTCTTTCTGGTCAGTTACCTGACCTATCACTTCTACGCTGGCTCTACTCGATTTCCCGACATTTACCCCTGGCGGACGATCTATTTGGTCATTCTGCTGACGCATACGGTGCTAGCCGCCGTGCTGGCTCCAATGGCGCTGATCACTCTCTCTCGCGGATTGTCGAAGCGCTTCGACCAGCACCGCCGGATCGCCCGGATCACGCTCCCTATCTGGCTCTACGTGTCGCTGACCGGCGTGCTGATCTACCTCATGCTCTACCATTGGTTCGCGGCTTAATCCCGCTCCAGCTCCCAGTTCTTGGAGATCGCGAACACGACCCAGCCCGCCGCCACGCCGATTAAGTAGCCGTTGGGAAGCCCGACCGCGCAAAGCCCCGTGATCAGCGTCGTCATCCAACCGCGCGCGTCCAGTCCCGATATGCTGACGCGGCGCATCAGCGCGAGCCCCTCGATGAACAGCAGCACGCCCAAAATCGCCTTGGGGAAGATCATGATCAACGTATGGAACGATTCGCTAAAGAAAAGCCCGGAAATCAGATAAAACAGGCCATAGATGACGACCGAGGCGCCCACCCGCGCGCCGAACGCATAATGCCCGGCCATGCCCCCGCTGCCGTGGCAAACCGGTATGCCGCTCAAAAACGGCGAAACCAGATTCATAAAGGAATAGGTCAGGCCCAGCTTTCTCATGCTGGGCGCCCGCTCGGGAAACAAGTCCTTGGCCAATCGATGCGTGGCCAGCAGGGAATTGGCCAGCGACAACGGCAGCTGCGGCAGCGCCAGCACGACTAAACCGGTCATGATGTCCGACCATTGCGGCACGTGCGTCTGAGGCAGGGCAAAGCCGACGCCCGCCGCCAACTTCGCCCAATCCATGTCGAATATCCCCGAGTAGACCGCGCCTAAGCCCACAACAACCAGAGCCGCCGGTACGCGCCGATTGCCCCACAATCCGAACACGAGCGCAATGGAGACCGCCGCCAGCGCCCATCCCGCAGCGTCCGACGGGGCGATAAACTCCTTGCCCGCCAGCGTCGCCAAGTTCATTCCCAGGCCGAACTGCACGCCGCGAACCACAGGAGTGGGGATCGTCTTGGCCAGCCATCCCAGAGCGCCCGAGGCCGCCAAAACCAAGACCATGATCCCAATCGCCAGGCCGCCGCCGTACAGCGTTTCGGGCGAAAGCTTCTGGGCGATGACGATCGCCGCCATCGCCTTTAACGGCTGCACCGGCATCGGCATGCGGTAAACCAGGCCGGTCATGATCTGCAAAGCGCCAAAGAGGATCAAGACGCTGGCTGCATCTAACTTTGCGGCGATGATCATGGCGGCAATGAGAGGCAGATCCGTGCCCAGATCGCCCACGCTGCCAGCCGCCTCCCTGCGGTTCCATCCCGTCAACGCCATGGATAGGCGGAATTATGGCGCCTGATCCTCAGGTTTAGCATGCGTTCAACATGCGTTCAACATGCGTTCGACATGCGCCGAGATGCAGGATAAACCCAGAAGAGTTCGGCGCTAAACCGACACCAAACCCCGCATTCTTGCTTGTTTCTGGTCACTGACTGGCTTAACCTAATCGGTCTAATGACTTAGCGTATAATATGGCCAAGGAGCCAACGATGAACCCTAGCGAACGAAACCTGTTCCGGGCGACTGTGGCGGCCACCATCGGCACCCTCGCCCTTGCCTTCATATCGGCGCAACCCAAGATCGACAACTCGCCCAAGATAGCCTCCGAAGACCGCGACCCGGCCCTCCTATACTCCGCCTCGTGCTCAACGTGCCACGGCGCGCGGGGCGGCGGAGGCTATTTCAGTTGGGCGATTCCGTATAGATGGGCGCCCGAGATCGCTCACGGTTACTCGACGCCCCAACCCTTGCTGGAACAGCGGTACCGCTTTGCCGTTCGAAACGGCCCATACCGCCACGGAGACGGTTTCACCAACGCAATGCCGGCTTTCGGCAGAGAGGTCATCTCGGATTCGGAGTTGGAAGCCCTCGTCCGTTGGCTCATCTACGCGCCGCCGATCGGCGGAGCGGTTCCCAGCGAGGGTGTACCGCCGCCCCAGCGCCCCAACGGTCGCGAGATCGTGGTGAGCATTCTGGACGAAGCGCCTTGGTTTATGGACGACGGCACGGACGTCCGCGACCCGTTTAACGATCCTCGGCGCGTCGTGCTCTCGCCCGGCGACTATATCAAGGTCGTCAATCGAGGCAAAACCTGGCATACGGTAACCAGCGCGAACGGTTTTACCGATACCGGCTTTATCGGCTATTCGGCCAACATCCCTTGGGAGGAGGTGGGCTATTACTACCTGACGATCCCCGACCTTGTGCCGGGCGCCCAGAAATATTATTGCAAGCTTCATCCTTACATGCAGTTGGAGATAGTAACCCCAGAGGCCGACCCAATGCCCTTAACGCGGGCGAGTAAAGTTCCCCTCGGATTGCCTCCTCGAGGCGGAATGGGTGAAGTTTGGGTCGGCCTACAAACCTACGACAACGGCGCCGGGCCCAACGGCGCGATCCAGATCATTAACGCCGCCGATTGGAGTTCGACTTTGATCCCGGGCGTAGGGAACAACCCGCACAATGGCTGGGGCGGCACGGCGGTCGATTGGTACGGCAACCGGCGACGAGTGTCCGTTTGGGCCAATTGGCACGACATTACGGCATCGGTCATCGACATTGACACCAAGGAACATTTGGGCGACTTTCCGGTCGGCGCCGCCAGCGCGCACGTGATGACCGCGCCCGGCGTCGTCGATCCCATAACGGGCGCGGATCGATGGTTTATCACCCTGATGGGCAGCAACAAGGTGCAGGAGGCGCTGCCGTTGATGGATCTGGTGTCCGGGATGCCGAACCTGCCGCCGATCTCTCAGGCCAGCGGCCTTCTGGGACAGCCCGCCTTCTCGCCCCACGGTATCTGGTTCTTGGACAACGGGCGATACTTTATCACGGCCAACACGCTGGCCAACACAGCATCGCTCTATTCCACCGATAAGGCTTGGTCGGACGAACAGGGCCGAGCGGGCGTCGGCATGGAGCTGGCGCAGGCGTCCACCGGCGGTCGGACGCCTCTGGCCGCTTCGGTCTTTAACAGCGGCAAGCGCGGCGACCGGCGGTACACGGTCTATACCAACAACGCGGGCACGGACGACATCAGCGTCTATCGGGTCGACACAACGCCCGGCTTCGAGAGCATCGTTCGGGTCAACGTGCCGCCGCCGCTGGGCAACGCGGCGGGCAACATCGCGCTGAGCGACCCCATGATGGAACCGATGCGCTGGGCGCACATGCCGATCCAATGCGCCGTCAGCCCGCCGGACGCCAGCGCGCACGGACGCTACATGGTGGTCTGTAACAAGGCGAGCTTCAACGTTACGATCATCGCGCTGGGCGACAATGGGATGCCCGAGGCGATCTATACGTTTCCGTGCGGGCTGGGCTCGCACGGCGTGTCGTTCGGTCGCAGCAACCCGGTTACGGGCGGAAAGGGCTACTACGCCTATGTTACCAACACCTTTGAGAACTATATCAGCGTCTATGATTTGGAGCTGCTGGAGCGTCTGCGCAAGTTGGAAAGGCGCGGCATGGCGCCGGCGGAGTTTTTGCCGGGCGGGGCGCAAGAGCGGGCGATGGTTCGCGGCCATGCGGCCATGATGCTGACCGGCGAGATGGAGGCCGAAGTTCCCATTACGCTGTTCAGTCCCGACGCGCGGGGTTTGGTGCATGTAGGCGACATTCCGTTGGCCGTGGCGCCGGGAGACGCGCGCACAAGCTATCTCAAAGAGCACGTCATGATCGACGTTCCGGGCTTTCATCACACCGTGCTAGATTTGGACTTGAAGACTCAGAGCGGCGCGATGGGCGTGTTCTGCTGGCCGTTGCCTTCGCCTTGGCGGTAGGCCTCTAAGGGTTGCTGGCGTTCTTATCCATCAGATGCAACAGCAGTTGGCCCAGGATGAAGAGCGCGGCAGAGCAGAAGAGCCCCTTGGCGAGGAAGTAGGTCGCAAAGCCGCCGTCCATAATGGCCTTTAGTCTAAACACACTTTCTTCCGGCGTACTGCCGGCGTAGACGCATAGAGCCAGCACGGCCAAAGCCACTAAGGGATTGATGTACCGCAGATAGGTCCTCATGCCGCCATTATGGCCTGCGTCCCCCCGTGCCATAATGGGCGGCGATGGGCGAGGCGACAACGCGCAAGTATGACGGCCTGAGAGTTGGCGGCACAGAGCCCGGCAGCCCCGCGCATCGCGCCGGACTATTGCCAGGAGACCGGATAGTCAGTGTTAACGGCCAGACTGTGCGCGATCTGATCGACTTTCGTTTCCAGACCGCCGAGCAACGTTCGACACTGACCGTCCAGCGCAACGACGAAACGCTGGCCCTTCAGATCCGTCGCCAAGAGAACGAAGAGATCGGCCTCTCGTTCGAGTTCGAGCTGGCGGACGAGATTCACACGTGCAACAACAAGTGCGTTTTTTGCTTCATCCACCAGATGCCCAAGGGCATGCGCCGTTCGCTCTATTTGATGGACGACGATTATCGTCTCAGCTTTCTGCACGGCCACTATGTTACGCTGACCAACATGAGCGAGGAGGAGTTCGATCGTTTGATCGAGCAACGCCTCTCGCCCATCTATGTCTCTGTCCATGCGACCGATGCTTCGATGCGGGCGGTGATGCTAGGGCGGGCGGGCGCGGACCCGATATTGCCGAGATTGCGCGCGCTGGCGGAAGGCGGCGTGGACGCGCATTGTCAGATCGTGCTTTGCCCCGGAATGAACGACGGGGCCGTGCTCGACCGAACTTTGAGCGACTTGGCCGCTCTGCATCCCGAATCGACCGGCTTGGCTTGTGGCGCGCTGTCGGTCGCCATTGTGCCCGTGGGACTGACAAAGTTTCGCCAGCGCCTGTATCCGGTTACGCCGGTTACCCCCGAGTATGCCTCGGCGTTTCTGGACGAGTTGGAGCCCTATTGGAAACAGTTTCGAAAGCAGTTGGGCTGTCGCTTCGCCTATCCTGCGGACGAGTGGTTCTATTACGCCGCTCGTTCGATCCCTGGTCGCGCTTTTTATGACGATTTTCCCCAATTGGAGGATGGCGTCGGCACGACGCGCCTGTTTTTGGACGAACTGGCTTCGCTCAAGAAACGCCTTCCGACTTCTATCGATTCCCCGTTTCATGCCGCTCTTGTTACCTCCACGCTCGCCGCGTCGCCCGTCCGCCAATTGGCCGACGCGCTCAACCAAGTCAAGGGCATCGATTTGGACGTGCTGGTCGTGCCCAATCGTTTTTTTGGGGGCAACGTCTGCATCGCCGGATTGATAACCGGTCAAGACATTGCCGCCGCTTCCAATGGGTTGGACGCGAAGAGGCCGCTCGTCATCCCATCGATCTGCCTGCGGGACGAGAATCTTTTTTTGGACGACTGGGATCTAGCGCAATTGGAGAAGGAGACGGGCAGAAGGGCGATGGTTTCAGAGCCTAGCCCTAAGGGCTTATGGTCGACAATCCTGAAAAGCGAGTTATAATCAATGCAGGGCGTTTAGGTTGACGTTGTCGAGCGTTAGCTCGTTCAACCATTTGATCGTCCTATCGGAAGTTAGACTTTACTGAGGAGGCAGGAAGTCGTGATGCGCATTGCAAGATGCTGTATTGTGGCGACGACGATGCTCGCAGCCGTTGTCGCGGTCGCTCAGGGGAGTTGCTTTGACCCTCCCAGGCCGCCCGTGATCAAGGCCGACGTGTTCGTAAGAAGTATCATCCTAACCGCCGACCAGGACGACGGGCTTGACGGCAATGCGGAGCTCTATTTGACCGTGAATGTGAACGCGGGCAAGTGCGGACAAAGAACGAAGTCGTATGAGATCGATTATGACTGGGACACTGATCACGCGAGAGGGATATTCGACACGATTTGGTCTCACTTGGAGTGCACGCCTCGGCGCGAAATCACTGTCGGCACGGCGCTGATCGAGGTCGATTCGGACCTTTCGACCAATATTATGAGCGGTTTGGCCGGAGCGGCCGCAGGGTTGGCGGTTGGCGCTATTGGCGGGCCGGTGGGCGCGATCGGCGGCGCTGCGGCCGGATTTGTGGTCGGGCTTGTGCTATCGTTGAATGGCAACGACGACCTTGGGGTTGGTTCGGGCGTTGTGCCGGAAAACGGATTGATGAGGATTCAATCGCGCGGTCCAGACGGTGGCGCGGATATCTTTATCGATGGGGCGACGACCGATCAGGCGGGCTCTAACTGTCACACTTCTCCACCGGCGCCGCCGCGAAACCCTCCGAACGTCCGCACGCAACAGGTGTACAATCCTCTGCAAGAATCGTTGCCTTTGGTGCCGATGATCGTTTCTGAATCGGGCAATCCCGGAAATTTGGACGACGACGAGATCGCCGGTATACGGAAGACTTTGGAACGAAGCGTTCTTGGGCTTGCTGCTCTAGGCGCGGCAACGGAGATCGAACAAGCTTACGGCTTTTTGGGCGTCAACGAGGCCATCGCTTTGTACCACCAGGCTCGAGCCGCCGATCAGCTCGGCGATTCGGCGGAGGCTCTGCAGAAGTATCGAGAAGCGTTCTTCGCGGCGGCGACGGCCAACGACAACTACGTGAAGGTGAGAGGCCTGATGCGGCTGCCGTTCCACATCGTTTTGTCTACCGACTGCATGCAGACGAAGGCGCATCGCAAGCCAAGGTTTGTGATTTTTGCGCCTGGCGGCAGGCTGAAAGAGCGCCTCTCGTTTCACGGTTTGCCTCCGGAGATGGCTCTTAAACTGCAGCCGCTGGGCGATGGCGCCTATGAACTAGACGTTAGCATAGGAAGCGCTGCGCCCGGACGCTATTTGTTGCACATCGATGCGCACAACGGCCTGGAGGGCGCCCAGGCGGTCGTCGAGATCGTCGTCAACGGCTAGTCTATTGCGATGAGATGGGCGCGAGCGGCACGCTCGCGCCCATCGATTTGCTTGCGCGATCAAAATCTCTTTCTAGACGATAGGGCGATCGTGCTGGAGAACTTTGGCGCGGGGTGCTAATAGCGCCGTTACCAGTCTTTCGACCTTCATGCTACATCGCCTCTGAGGTGGGCATACCCCTTCTTAGAGGTGATAACGCATGACACATTTAACAAGATTCATCGGACTGACGGCGGCCCTCTTGACGGCCGCTAGCGCAATCGCGCAGACGACTTGCTATGATCCGCCCAGCCCGCCCGTCATCAAAGCAGAGGTAACCGTCAAGAAACTGACCCTTACCAGCGACCAAGATGACGGATTTGACGGCAACGCAGAACTTGTCTTGACCGTGAACGTGAACGCTGGGGATTGCGGTCAAACGACCAAGAACTACGAGAAGGACGATTTGAACTGGGATGTAACCTCGGTCTGGAACATCAATGACTTGATCTGGTCGCATCTCGAGTGCACGCCTAGGCGGTCTATGTCGGTAGGGACGGCACTGATCGAAGTCGATTCAGATCTATCGACCAACGTGATGAGCGGTCTGGCCGGCGCCGCAGCTGGATTGGCGGTCGGCGCCTATGGCGGACTGGTCGGCGCGATCGGCGGCGCCGCCGCCGGATTTGTGGTCGGCTTTGTCCTTTCTCTCAACGGCAACGACGACTTGGGCGTTGGGTCGGCCTCGCTGCCAGAGAACGGCACCGTTACGGTGCCTTCGCGCGGCGCAGACGGCGGCGCGGACATCGAAATCGAAGCCAAGACCACGCCGCAGGCAGGCAACGAGTGCAACCCGCCCCCGCCGCCTCCGCCCGTCGAGACGCCCAGCGGCCGAACGCAACAGTCCTACAATCCGCTGCAAGAGGCGCTGCCTTGGGTCGATTCGGTCGCTCCAGAGCCGGGCAATCCTGGTCAATTGGAGCCGCACGAGATCGAAGGCATCCAGCGCTCTTTGCGCACCGCCGTGCTGGGAATGGGCGCTTTGGCCGCAGCGGCCGAGATCGAGCAAGCGCAGCGCATGTTCGGCGTTAATCAGGCCATTGCTCGGTATAACCAGGCCAGGATGATGGAGCAGAACGGCGATTCGCACGGCGCGCTTCAAATGTATCGCGAGGCGTTCTTTGCTGCGGCGACGGCCAACTTCAACAACGTGCCCGGCGGGCTGATGCGGCTGCCGTTCCATTTGGTGATGTCGAATACCCGAATGGACACGGTTGTAGGCCGTTCGCCCAAGTTCTTGATGTTCGCGCCTGGCGCGATTCAGAACGTGCAGTTCATGGTGCACGGATTGCCGCCGGAGATGACGCTGAACGTTCAGCCCTTGGGCCACAACGTTTACATGCTCCATCTGGACGCAAGCGCGGCGCTGCCCGGACACTATCTGATGCATGTGATGGCGAACGACGGCATTCGCGATGCGCAAGCGATGGTCGAGATCGTTGTGAACGAGCCGCCTCAGCGGCGCGTGCCCGGCGATGTCAACGGCGACGGTTGCGTAGACGATACCGACCTGGCCATGCTGTTGCAGGCGTTCGGAAACGCTGGCGGACCCGAAGACGTGAACCAGGACGGCGTCGTGGACGATACCGACCTGGCCATCGTGCTGGAGAACTTCGGCACGGGCTGCTAGTAGACGCAATTCCTCCGCCAAGGGCCTTGGCCGGCTCTTGGCGGATTCTTGTCTTCCTCCATTCTCCTCTAGTTCTCCGGTAGCCGTGTACGAACATTGCGGCGCGGGCTTGCTCCAAAACCGCCCGTTTGTATCCGTTGATCGCTTTCAGGCGCGATTTTGCATTCTTTTCGGCTTGGATTCGGGTCTTCTTCGCGTAGCGCGCCATAAGGTCGCTGAGGGCGGCTTGCCGAGCGAACTGTCCCCTGCCGACATAGATGGAGCGCACTTTGTTGCCCACCCGCACCTTTCGATAGTAGTACCGCCCGTTGCCTCTCGTTTCCCAAGCCATGATCGCCTTCTCCATTCCGTTGGCGATGGGAAAGCATCGCGTCAACCCTTGTTGTCTGGGGGCTGTTCTTACCTAAACTTGTGCTACATTTTTTGCCGAGGCCGCTTTTTCGGCTTTATCGGCCGCGAGCGCCCGTCCAAACGGCCTTTGTGATTTTTGTAGCACAATTTTGAGTACGGAGCGATCCTGAATCTTGCAGGACGGGCGGGCGCCGGCATCGAACTGATAGAGCATGAGCGAGCGAGTTTGGAACTTTTCTGCCGGGCCAGGCACATTGCCGTTGAGCGTGCTTAAGCAGGCTCAAGAGGAACTTTTGTGCCTGCCGGGCGCGGGCGCATCGGTGTTGGAGATCAGCCACCGTTCCAAGGCTTTTGACGCTGTTCTTGAAGAAACTCAGGCCAATCTTCGAGGCTTGTTGGAGATACCGGACGGCTATCGCATCCTGTTCTTACAGGGCGGCGCATCGATGCAGTTCTCGATGATCCCCATGAACTTTTTGCAGGGCGGGATCGCCGACTACATTGTAACCGGTTCGTGGGGGCAGAAGGCCGTGCCGGAGGCCAGGCGCGAGGGCCTTGTGAACGTCGCATGGGACGGCAAGGCGACCAACTACGACTGCGTGCCCAACAACAGCGATTTGAGCCTGACTCCCGGCGCGCGGTATCTACACTTTACGTCGAACGAGACGATACAAGGCGTTGAGTTCAACTTTGAGCCCGAGACGACCGCGCCTCTTGTCTGCGACATGTCTTCCAACTTCTTGTCTCGGCCGGTCGATGTTTCCAAATACGCTTTGATCTATGCCGGGGCGCAGAAGAACGCCGGGCCCGCAGGCGCAACGATCGTTATTATTCGCGACGATCTGCTAAAGTCTGTCAAGGAAAACTTGCACACAATGTTGGACTATCGCGTTCAGGCCGAGAACAACTCGGTTTACAATACGCCGCCCGTCTTTACGATCTACATGATCATGCTGGTTACCCGCTGGCTGACGACAGAGATTGGCGGGCTGCAACGCATGGCCGAAATCAATCAGGCCAAGGCGCAGATTTTGTACGATGCGATCGGCAAGAGCGACGGATTCTATCGAGGTCACGCTCAGTTGGATTGTCGATCGCGCATGAACGTTACTTGGCGTTTGCCGAGCGAGGAGTTGGAGGCCGAGTTCATCTCAGCGGCGAAGCAGGAAGGTCTGGTGGAATTGAAGGGGCATCGGTCGGTCGGGGGCATTCGGGCTTCGATCTATAACGCGATGCCGATGGAAGGGGCGGTGGCTCTAAGGGACTTTATGGAGGCGTTTCGCAACCGTTAGGCGATGCCCATTTATGAGTATCGGTGCGGCGGATGCGGGCGGCGGTTCGCCCGGCTGGTCGGCGTTTTGGCAGCGGACGACCCTGAGGAGTGCCCAAGTTGTGGTTCCGCCGATGTCAAAAGGCTGATTTCGCGCTTTGTCCGCGGTCGCACCGAGGATCAACGAATCGACGAGCTCTCCGACCGGTTGGAATCGATGGAGAATCCCGACGATCCGCGCCAAGTGGAAGCGTTTATGCGCGAGGCGGCTTCGGCGATGGACGAAGACCCCAACGAGATCGAGCCTTATTTGGACGATTGAGCGACGCTGGCGAAGAGCTCCTCGTATCGTTTGACCATAACGCCGGAACTGTAGTTTTCGACTGCCCGTTCTCTGGCTTTTGCGCCCATTGCAGCGCGCTTGTTAGGATTGTTGAGCAATTCTAGGAGGCGTTCGGTCAAAGCTTCTGCGTCTTGGCTGGGCACGACATAGCCTGTTTCGCCGTCTACCACCAGATCGCGCACGCCGCCGATGTCGGTTCCGATACCGGGCGTGCCGCATGCGTTGGCTTCTAAGAAGGTTAGCGGAAAGGCCTCGGTGTGGATCGAGGTCAGCATCTCGACATCGCACATTTGATGCCAAACGGCTGGGTCGTCGACCGCGCCGGGAAAGACGAAATGTTCTTCGATTCCTCGGCTTCTTACGTCGCTCTGCAACATTTCTTGCTCTGGGCCGTCGCCGACGATCGCAAAATGACAGGGCGTGCCGTTCTTGATGACCCGATGAGCGACCTCGATGAAGAGCGGGATGTTTTTGTACGGCTTTAGATAGGCGATGACGCCGACCATGGGTCGATCGTCCGGCAATCCGTGCTGTTTGCGCAGTTCGGCCTTGTTTGCCGGGGGATGAAACCGCTCGATATCGATGCCGTTGGGTATGGTTACGAATCGGTCGGGCGATGCGCCGATCAGCCGCTCCCAATGCTTTTGGTGCGCGGGGGCCAGGGCGACGATCTTGTCCGCTGTCTTGGCCGCCAGACCCAAGCTGAGACGCGCCGCGCGTCCCAGAGATGCAGGGCTCATATGAAATCCGAGCACATATCCCTTCGCCATTCCCAATCGGCGCATGGCGCTGCACCAGAACGACGAGATGTTGTTATCGGTGGTGAAGAGCACATCGGGAGGGCTCTGTTTGGCCAATCTTCGCAGCTTAAACGGGAGTTTCAGGCTCTTGCGCGATTGGGCGAGGTTGCTAAAAGTCGGTACGCCCAGTTCGGCCAACTGCCGCCCGATGTCGCCTCTTTCGTAGAGCAGAACCTGCACGCATTCGAAGCGTTGAGGGTCCATCTCCGTGATGAGGCGGTAGATGACTCGTTCTGCGCCGCCTTTTCCGGGAAGGGCCGTGGAGACAAACCAGATTCGTATTCTCTCGTCCATGAGCAACCGCTTCCCTATTATTCCACACCAACGGTATACTCGGCCAGGCATGGCTCGAATTAGCGTCCTGATCCCCAGTTACAATCATGCGCGATTTATCGACGAAGCGCTTCGGTCGGTCGAGGCGCAGACTTTTTCAGACCTTGAGATCGTCGTGTTGGATGACGGGAGCACGGATGAAACGCCTAAAGTATTGGAGGCATGGCAAGACAGGGCGCAGATCGAGTTTCAGGAGAACGCGGGCACGTATCCGACCCTGAATCGGCTGATCGACCGAGCAAGCGGGGAGCTGATCGCGATCTTGAACTCGGACGATCTGTGGGCGCCAAGGAAACTGGAGATGCAGATTGCCATGATGGACGCGATGCCGAGCGTGGGCTTGGTGCATACGGACGGGCGTTTTATCGATGGGGAAGGGCGGATCGTGGAGGGACGCCCTTTGGGCTTTGATTGGCCCAGGTTCAAGTCTGGGAACATTGTTACAGAGTTGGTGAGGAGCAACCGGATCATCGCTTCTTCGGTTTTGGTTAGGCGCGAGTGTTTTGAATCGTGCGGACGGTTTGACGAAAGATTTTTCGGTTCGGGCGATTGGGATATGTGGCTGAGGATCGCGATGAAGTACGACATCGGCTTTGTAGACGAGCCTTTGACGTTCTATCGGGTGCATGGCGAGAACGCGTCACGCTCGTTTCGGCGAGTTTACGAGGATGACCGGTTGTTGCGTCGTGAGAAGGTCCATGTTTGGGAAAGGGATCTGCTGGATCGGGCGCCAGACAGGAGGGCAATGGAAAGCGCGTTGGCGTTCAGTTATGCGTGCTTGGGGGAGGTTGAACAGAAGTTGGGCGACTTTCGGGCGGCTCGGGCTGCGCTTAGGCAGTCTCTGCGTCGGGATCCGAAGCGTCTGAAGACATGGGCGCGGTTGTTGCTGAGCTACCTAAGGTTTGGTTGAGAAACGACTCGTAGGCTTGTGAGACGGCTTCCGGCGAGTAGTTCTTTAGGATGAATCGGCGTCCGGCGCTCGACATTTCGTTCCATCTTTCGGGCGAGGAGAGGCATTGGACGATGCCTTCTGCGAATCTTTGCGGATCGTCCGAAATGACAATCCCATCGTTTTCGAGGCCTTGGGCGCCGACCGTGGTAGAAACGCAAGGCATGCCTAGGCTCAGCATATCGAGAATCTTGATGCGTATGCCGCCGCCAATGAGAAGCGGCACGGCGACGACGCGACAATGTATGAGTTTGGCATTCAAATCTTCTATAAATCCGTGAACATGAATGTCGTCGCCGTTGTGCAGGTTTCTGATCGAATCGGGAGGGTCCATACCGATGATGTGCCATTTTGCCTCTGGGAGTTGCTTGCGCACTAACGGCCAAACATGCTCGTGCATCCAAAGCGTACCGTGCTCGCGGGCGGGCGATGAGAGCGCGCCAAGGGTGGCGACTTCTGGCCGGGCCTGGTCGAACGACGTAATGGGTTGGTCGCTCAGTTCGGTCGGACGCTGGAAGACATAGATCGGTGGTTTGACGCCGTCATCTTGGAAGATCTGTTTGTCTCGGTCAGAGAGCGCAACGATCAGGTCGGCCTTGTTGAGCGCGGCGTTCTCGAATTGGCGCAGTTTTGCCGCTTCGCGGCGGTGCAGCGCTCGGAGCAGCGGATTCTTGGCGTTCTTTTCGTATCGGGCGAAGATCTCCCACTCGACGTTTTGCTCGGTTACGATGATTTGGGCGCCGCTCTGTCGGGCGGTATCGATAAAGGCAGTGGAGGATAGATGCTCAAAATGGACGATATCGTACTTTTCAGCAGCTATGTATCGGCTAATGAGTTCTTGCATGGTTGGTATAGCGAATTTTTGGACGCGAAACGGCACGGCTCCCAAGAAGGAGCGAGCGTAGAGCGCAAGTTGTTGCGCTTTGTTCTTGCCAAACTTGGTAGCTGAGGGCACAAAGTCCATTTTGCGGCAGATGTTAGCCAGATGCCCCTTCATCAATGGTACGGCCGTCTCGTCGGTCTGTTCGTAATAGGAGAGCAGATCGACTGTAGCAAAGCGCGCATAGACCTCGATCTCGTCGCGAGTAAGACGCTGGCCGCCAGAGACTGCCGGATAGGGACTGAGAGCGGCAATGAAGAGGACTTTCATGCCATCCGCTCCTGGATGAAACTCCTAAACTCGGCCTGTGCGGACTCTGGCGAAAAGTTGGCGCGGACAAACTCCCGGCCGGCTTCTGATTTCTCTCGCCAATGCCGTTCGTCCGTCATCAATAGGACGATCTCTTCTGCAAATGCCTTGGGATCGTCAACAATAGCGATCGCGTCGTTCTCTAGCCCTGTTGCGCCCAATGTAGTTGAAACGCAGGGCAAACCTATACTCATCATGTCCAGTAGTTTGATGCGAATTCCGCCGCCGATAGTCAAAGGCACGGCACATACCCTGCATTTTGCAAGGAACGAATCGAGGTCATCGACGAAGCCCTCCACAAAGCAGCGTTCGCCATCGTGCAGTCGCTGCACCTCTTCGGGAGGGTCGGCGCCCGCTATGTGCCAACGAACTTCGGGGTGCGTGCTTTTCAGCAACGGCCACACATTCTCGGCAAACCACAAGGTCGCGGATAAGTTGGGCATCCACGTCAGCATACCCAGCGTTACGACCCTCGGTTCTGCAGTACCAAAACTGACGAGAGGTTGTTCGGGCACGGGCGTCGGTTTTTTGAATACCATCATTGGAGGCCGGACGCCGTTAGATGCCAAGATGCTTGCGTCTCGAGGCGAGATCGCTATAGCGCCGTTCATAAGGTTCAACCGCTCGATCTCGTATCGCTTGACCTTGGCCGCTTCGCGCTTGAAGAGTAACTTCGCCAAGGGGTTGGTCGCGTTTTCCGCATATTTTTCGAATATCTCCCACTCCACGTCGAAATCGGAGCCGATTTTGACCTTTGCCTTGACACAATCGAACAGCCCCATCGTCGAAAGGTGGTCAAAGTGCGCCAGATCGTACGGTTCGAGCGAGCGCAATCGCTCTACCATGGTCGGTTGACGAAATTTGTGATAGAGGAACGGCTTGGCGCTTAGTTGCGAACGCAGCATGGTCAGCATCTGGCTCTTGCGATGTTTGCCGAACTTTAGCCTCATGGGCACGCTGATGATCGATCGACAAACGTCGCCGAGCCCTTCCCGAAGCAATCGAGGAACTTCCGGTTCGGTTTCGTCATAGTAGGCGATCAGGTCGACCTCGGCAAAGCTGGCGTAGGCGCGCAGTTGATCGTAGGCGAACCGTTGTCCGCCCGACACCGGCGGGTAGGGATTGAGGGCGCTGACGAACAAGACCCGCATCGGGTCAGGCGCTCTTGGGTATGGTAAAGGCCGGTCGGTAGGTCGGGCTTTCGCCTTTGTTCTCTCGCTCGACGCGCTCTAAATCGGCGTCCATCATGATGTTGACCAGGTCTTCGAACTTGTGCGCCGGTCGCCAACCCAGTTCTTTCTCGGCTTTTGCGGGATCGCCCACCAACAGATCGACCTCGGCCGGGCGATAGAACTCGGGCGCTTGGACGACAAAGTCGTTGTAATCGAGACCAGCGCGCGCAAAGGCAATCTCTACGAATTCGCGCACGGTGTGCGTCTCGCCGGTTGCAATCACGTAATCCTCGGGCTTGCTGTTTTGTAGCATCAGCCACATTGCCATTACATAGTCCGGCGCGTAGCCCCAGTCGCGCTTGGCCTCCAGATTGCCCAATCGAAGCTCATGCGCCAAGCCGTGCTTGATTCGCGCTGCGCCGTAGGTGATCTTACGGGTTACAAACTCTAAGCCCCGGCGAGGGCTTTCGTGATTGAACAGCAGGCCGGACACCGCGAAGAGATCGTAGCTTTCGCGATAGTTGACCGTGATCCAGTGGCCGTAGAGTTTTGCCACGCCGTAGGGCGATCGCGGATAGTAGGGGGTCGCCTCGGTTTGGGGCACTTCGCGCACTTTGCCGAACATCTCGGAAGAGGAGGCCTGATAGAATTTCATCTTGGGGTTGACCAGTCGAACGGCGTCCAGAAGTCGGGTAACGCCCAGCGCGGTGTATTCGCCGGTCAGGGCAGGCTGTTCGAACGAGGTTGGCACGAAGCTCTGCGCGGCCAGGTTATAGACTTCGTCGGGCTGGTGCTTCTCTAAGACGCTGATCAGGCTCACTTGGTCCAACAGATCGCCCTGAACCATGGTCAACCGATCCTGGATGTGACGGATGCGCTCGAAGTTGGTCGTGCTCGAGCGACGCGCCATGCCGATCACGTCGTACCCTTTGGACAGCAGCAGTTCGGCCAGATACGATCCGTCCTGCCCTGTTATTCCCGTTACTAGCGCCTTTGCCATATATCCTGCTCCCTTTAGGTTGCTACTCTCGTTTTCTCTTGCAGCCGGTCGCGCCAATCGTCCATGACCTCGGCCAGAGTCTGCATCAGATCGCGCTCCGGGCTCCAACTGGTAACCGCTCGCATGCGGCTGATGTTTGCGACGACTCTGGGCGTTTCTGCAGGTCGCTGCAGGGCTGGGTCTTTTTCGACCTCGATCTCGATCTGAGCGGCACGCAAGAGGCCGTCCAAAATCTTCTGAACCGAGATAGCGCGGCCCGAGCCGATGTTGTAAACGTCTCCCGGTTGGCCTTCTTCGATAATGAGCCGGTAGGCCTTTGCAATATCGCGAACGTCGGTGAAGTCTCTCTCCACGTCCAGGTTGCCGACACGAATGATCGGGGGTTTAAGACCGAGTTCCGCGGAGGCGATCTGCTTGGCAAAGTCGGTTGCCACAAAGCCCGGCTTTTGGCGCGGACCGATGTGGTTGAAGGGTCGAACGCGAATGATCTCGAGGCCTTTGGCTTCGGCAAACGCGATGCCCATCATTTCTTGCGCGACTTTGCTTGCGGCGTAAGGCGTGGCGGGTCGCAAGGGCGTTTCCTCGCCAACGGGGATCTCGTTCGGCTTCAGTTTGCCGTACACTTCGGCCGAACTGACGATGAGCAATCGGGCTTGCGGCGCGACCACTGTCAGCGCTTCCAAGATGTTCGTTTGGGCGCGAACGTTGTTTTCCATGACGCCCCAAGGGTCGTTCCAACTCGCGGCGCTCCAGGCCATTGCTGCAAGATGAAAGACCAGTTCGGGTTCGCACCGTTCGATCGCTTTTCGCGTTGCGACGGGATCGATCAGGTCGGCTATGATGGCTCGGTCGGGGCTAATGGGCGCTGCGGCGGCATCTTCTGGGCTTTGTACGATGCCAAATACGTCGTATTGTCCGATGGCGCGCAGATGGTCGGCAAGGTGGCTTCCGGCAAATCCGGCCACCCCGGTTATCAAGGCTCGTTTCATTGCTTCTTCAAAGATTATGGCCGCTGAGCGTTCAAAAGTCAAGGAATCGGGCGCAGGTACAATGCCATTCATGAGCAAGATCAGGCTGACTCATCTCGTTCAGTGCGCGGGTTGAGCCTCTAAGCTGGGCTCGTCCCGGCTCGCGCAGGTGCTGCGCGGCTTACCTCCACTGACCGACCCGAACGTGCTCGTGAGCTCTAGCACGCGAGACGATGCGGGCATCTATCGTCTGACCGACGAGATCGCGCTGGTGCAGACGGTGGATTACTTTACGCCGATCGTAGACGACCCTTACGATTACGGCGCGATCGCCGCCGCCAACTCCTTGTCCGACGTTTACGCAATGGGCGGACAGCCATTGACGGCGATGAACGTGCTGGCGTTTCCGCCCGACAAGGTCGACGAGGAGACGCTTTCCGGCATCGTTCGGGGCGGGGCGGAGAAGTGCGCCGAGGCTGGGGCTGCGCTGATCGGCGGGCATACGGTCGAGGCTCCAGAGCCGTTGTTCGGCCTGTCCGTTACGGGCATCGTGCATCCCGATCGCGTTTTGACCAATGCGGGGTTGCGGCCTGGGCAATTGTTGGTGTTGACCAAGCCGTTGGGTACTGCGGTTCTAGCGACGGCGGCCAAGTTTGACGAGTGCGAGGCAGACGATTTGGCAGTTGCGGTTAGGAGCATGAGCCGATTGAACGCCGAGGCGCGAGACTTGATGATTGATTTGGGAGCGACTGCGGCGACCGACGTTACGGGCTTCGGCTTGGCGGGGCATTTGAGCCAGATGGCTTTTGTAAGCGGCGCGGCTGTAGAAGTGTGGGCGGACAAACTGCCATTGTTGCCGGGCTTTGAAAAGTATGTAGAGGCGGGGAATGTTACGAAGGGCGGGCGCATGAACAGAGAGTCGACGGCGGATAGAGTTGTGTTGAAGGAGGGGTTGCCCAAGCATCTGATCGAGGCTGTATTCGACCCTCAAACCTCGGGCGGGCTGCTTTTTTCGGTGGACGAGGGTTTGCTTGACGCGGATGCGTTGCCGGACTGGGCAGTTGTGATCGGGCGCACTCTGTCAGGCGAGCCGAGGATGACGGTGCGGTATACTTAGCAAATATGCGGGGGCAATCATTGCGCCTTCGCGATTTGCTCAAAAGGAGGTTGGACGAGCATGGCTCAAGAAGTTACGATTAAGAATCTGATTCTCGCAGCTGCGGAGGGCGCTTCGGAAGGCGTCGAAGTGCTTCAGCAGAACGACATTCCGGTCGAGCTGGAAGAGTTTGAGATCGAAGTTACCTACGCGGCAGAGACCGAAGTAGCGACAAAGAGCAACGCATCGTTGAGCAGCGGGCTGGACCTGAAGTTTTTCACGATCAAAGCGAAGATCGGCCACACTCGCTCGACCCGGCAAAAGGCGACTTACGGTCTTAAGGTTCGCTTCTTGTTTAGCGGCAAAGAACAGGGCTAGTCAGGACGATCCATGCCACGGCTACCGGTCTCGTCTCTTATCGCCTCCATCGCTTCATCGGTGGACGAAGCGGCCGCGCACATGAAGAAGCGCGGTCTAAACGTTCAGCTTGAAGAGGTCGAGTGTTCGCTCACAATCGAGGCCGAGTTGGACGCAACGACGGTCGGCTCCGATCAAGGTTTGTTCGTCAATGTGCCAGATCGAAGCCGACTGCCGATCAAGACGAAGAAGGGCGTTGAGGTTCAGCCTGCGGAGCCGCAGCGAGGCACTCTGACGCTTCGTGCCATCATACAGCCGGGCCTGCGGGACGACTAACGGCTTATGCCGCATCCCAAGGTCGTCCTTATCAGCGGCGCGGGCGGCGCATTAGGGTCTGCCGTGGCGGCGCGGTATCGACAGCATGGCTCTCGCTTGGCGCTGGCGGTCTTTAGCGAATCGGAGTATCAAGAGGGCGCGTTCTGCCGCGCATTTGACGCTGCCAACGTACAGGAAGCCGATTCGTTCGTAAAGGACGCGGTCGGCGAGTTGGGTTCGATCGATGCCTTAATCAACTGTGTCGGAGGTTTTGAGGGCGGCCAGCCGATCGCCGAGACAGAAGAAGCGGTTTGGGACAAGATGATGGCGATGAACGCCAAGAGCGTGTTTGCGCTGTGTCGGGCTGTTGCGCCTGTGATGGCCAAGCAGGGCCATGGCAAAATCGTCAACTTTGGCGCTCGTCCGGCGTTGCAGAGTCCTGCGGGCATGGCGGCTTACGCGGCATCGAAGGCGGCGGTCTTGCGTATTACGGAATCGCTTTCGGCAGAACTGAAGTCCAAAGGCGTCAATGTCAACGCGATTCTGCCGTCTACGCTTGATACGCCGGGCAATCGCGCCGCGATGCCGAACGCCGATGCGTCCAAGTGGGTTGCACTGGACGCTATGGTCGATGTGGTCGAGTTCCTATGCTCCGATGCCTCTCGCGCCATTCATGGGGCCGCGATCCCGGTCTACGGTTTGGGGTAACTTTTGGAACGTGAAGCTTCCTAAGTTTCTTAAGCCGCTGTTTTGGGAGTATGAGTTTTCAAAGCTTGGCTGGCCAAAGGATCGCGAGACGGTCATTCTCAAGATTCTTGAGCACGGCGATCGTAATGCGATTCTATGGCTGCGCCAGACCGAGGGCGACGAGGGGCTGAGGGAGTGGATAACCGTGCGGGAGGGTCGGGGCTTGAGCCCTCGGACGCTTCGGTTTTGGGAGGTATTGCTGGATCTGCCTCATCGTAAAGTAACTGCTTGGGTAAAGCGAGAGCAGGCTGGACCTTGGGAACAGAGGTTGAACCCTCGATGAAACCGCCGCTGTCGCGGTCTGCAGCGACGGCTTTGCGAACGGTCGGTCCCTTCTTTACTGAGCGTGATTTTTACTTGGCAGGGGGTACCGGTTTAGCGGTCCAACTCCATCATAGGCGGTCGGTGGACTTAGATTGGTTCAGCAGCGTGCCGTTGGAGCATCCGGAGTCGTTAGGCAAGGCGCTTGGCGAGGCGGCGCCTGACTTTGTTCTGTCGAGCATTGCTCAAGGAACGCTGCACGGGCGCTTAGCAGGTACGCGCATCAGCGCGTTTGAGTATCTGTACCCATTGCTTTCGCCCTGCGAATCAAATGCAGAGTACAAGGTTTTCGTGGCCTCGCTGCTCGATATTGCCGCTATGAAGCTCTTGGCGATTGCCCAACGAGGAGCCAAGAAGGATTTTATCGATATCTATGCCTTAGGAACAAAAATGCCCCTTGCGGGCATGGTCGATGGCTACATGCGGAAGTTCGGTATTGCAGATCCCGTGCATTTGGCACGAGCTCTGACTTATTTTGACGATGCGAACAAGGAGACGACGCCTTTGATTCTGTGGGATTTTGACTGGCGAGACGTCAAACGAGAGATCAGCGTTTGGGTCAAGCGGACGTTTTCATAACGGTCAGCCTTGATTCTCTCTTTTCTCCATGCGCTCTTTGATTCTGGCTTCGTGGCCTTGGTCGGTCGGTCGATAGTAGGGCGTTTGCCAATCTCCGTCGGGCAGATATTGCTGTTTGACGTAGTGGCCCGGATAGTCGTGCGGGTAGAGATAAGGCGTCTTGGAGGGCTTGTTGCGCAAGTGTTCGGGCACGGGCGGAAGCGCCTCTTTCGCAGCGTCTTCCATCGCTTTGGCGATGGCCAGATAGGCCGCATTGCTCTTGGGCGCGCAGGCCAAATAGGCGACGGCTTGCCCTAAGATGAGCCCCGCTTCGGGCATACCGACCCTTTCGACTGCGGCAGCCGCGGCGGAGGCCAGCACCAAACTCTGCGGATCAGCGTTTCCAATGTCTTCGCTTGCAGAAATCATCATTCGTCTGGCGATGAAACGAGGGTCTTCGCCTGCCTGCATCATCCGAGCCAGATAGTGGAGTGCCGCATCGGGATCGGAGCCCCGAATGGATTTGATAAAAGCCGAGATCGTGTCGTAATGATAGTCGCCTTGCTTGTCGTATCGCACCAGGGGTCGTTGCAAGACTTCTTCTAAATCCTCAGCGCTGATTTCGCCACCGTCCTCGACCAAAAAAGAGGCGGCTTCGATAGCGTTCAGGGCGAGCCGAGCATCGCCCGCGGCCCACTTGGCCAGGCGATGCAGAGCGTCTTTGGCTATCGTCAGTTTGCGCTCGCCCAGGCCTCTTTCTGTGTCTAACAGCGCGCGTCGAACAACCTCTGCCAGTTCGTCTTCGCTGAGGGGCTGAAGCGTGATGACCCTTGCTCTGGAGAGGAGCGCAGGCGCGAGGGCGAAGAAGGGATTCTCCGTTGTAACGCCGACCAGCGTAAAGCAGCCCTGCTCGACATAGCCCAAAAGTCCGTCCTGCTGGTTTCGTTTAAAGTGGTGGATTTCGTCGAGTATGAGCAGAGTTTCTTCTCCAAGTCTCTTGCGCGCGGCGGCGGTCTCGGCGATGCGTCTGATTTCCGGCGCTCCGGTCGTTACCGCGCTCTTTGCTTCGGTGCGGCAACCGGCTGACTGAGCGATGAGATAGGCAAGCGTGGTTTTGCCGCAACCTGGCGGGGCGAAGAGAATAATGGAGCCTGCTTTGCCCGATTCGATCATCTTGCGCAGGGGGCGTCCGGGCGCGAGGAGTTTTGTTTGGCCGACGTACTCGTCGAGCGTTCGGGGCCTCATGCGCGCAGCCAAGGGCAGAGAGGCCGTGTCGACCGAATCTGCAAAGAGGTTTTCTTGATGCATGGTCAGAGTCTATCCCAATACTTCGCCCATCGGTGATATAATTTGGAGCGCCAGAGGAGGTCTTATGCTTATCAAGTTTGCCGTAGCCGCGATGCTTACGACAACCGCGTTAGTTGCCGTCGCTCAGCCGTTCGAAGGAGAAGTCAAACAACATACGGGCGCGAACCGACCCTACTATTGGTCGCCCAGAACAGCTCCCGTGCAGCCGCCGCACAACTTTGGCGCAAACTATCACTTTCATGGCGCATCGACCCGAAAGCCGTTTGACGCCAATGGATTGACCAGCGACGGGCCGGTAACGGTCGACGAACCGGCAGCCGGTATACAGGCCGCGTCCCTCTTTCGCAGTTGGGACGCCAACCAGTTTGTCGATTATTTTCCGGCGGATTGCAATCTGGCCGTTGGGCCCAACCATGTTATCGGCACCACCAATCGCACGATGATCATCTATGACAAGAACGGCAATCAGCTCTCGTCCCAGCAGATGAGCGCGGTCTTTAACGAGGCGCCAGGCCGATACTTTGATCCCAAGTCGTTTTATGATCCTTGGCAAGGTCGTTATGTGGTGATATCGCTGGCCACCCCGACGCAGACGGATCGATCCCAATCTTGGTTCGCCATTTTGATATCGGCGACCAACGACCCGATGGGCGTATGGTACAAATGGTATGCCAACGCGCGACTGGACGGCAATACCGATGTCAACCAGTGGGCGGACTACCCCTCTTACGGTTTTGATCCGGACGGGCTTTACTTGTCTGCAGTGATGAAGCATCCGGTTACCCGCGCTCTTATTACTGCAAAGGTTCGCATCTTCAAGAAAGCCGACCTTTATAACGGTATTTGGAGCGGCTGGATGGACATGATCAACTTTGTAACGGACGGCCAGACGGACGAGGTCGTCCAACCCGCTCAGATGCAGTCCTACAACGGAATCATGTATCTGGTCAATCGAATGGGAACCCGCAACAATCCGACAGACAATCGACTGGTGGTGCGCCGCGTTACAAACGTCCTCAACTGGCCTACCTTTCCGACAATCGTTAGAGAGATCGTAACGGTTGCTTCCTACTCCTTGCCGCCCAATGCGCGACAATCGAGCGGCGCTCCTAGCCTGTTCACGGTCGATGGCCACTTGATGGACAAGGCGTCTTACTTTAACGGCCGACTTTACACAGGGCACACTGTCGCGCTCGATTGGGGAGACGGTCAAGGCGCAAGATGCGTTCTTCGGCTCTACCAGTTGCGATTCGTCGCCGGCACGACAACAGTCGAGCGGCAGATCAACTTGGGTTTGGCAGGCTACGACTATATCTTCCCATCGATCCAGGTTACCCAAGACGAGGACGCGATCATTGGGTTTGGACGCGTCAGCGATGTCAATGGCGAGTTTATCGGTCTGCGGCACGTTGGCTGGAAGAAAGACGATCCCATCCAAGGCAGCGCGCAGGCCAGGGCGGGCGCGGGCGTGGAGAACGTCGGCTTCTGGGGCGACTACTTCGGCAGCCAGCTGGATCCTTGGGATCGTCGGACGGTCTGGATTATTGGGTCGTTTGGCAGGGCGGCCAACAACTGGCAAACTCACATTGCCGAGTTAAATTTTAAGCCCAATACAAGCCTTAGTGTTCCGAACGTCTCCGGCGCGATCGGGGAGACGGTTCAACTTCGCGCCACTTTGCGGCGCACGGATATCGACGCTCCCTTGGAAGGAAAGACCGTGGCATTTATGGTCGATAACTCGCTTGTCGGCTTCGCGGTTACGAACGCCTCGGGCGTGGCCGCGCGCAACTTCACGATTTCGCCAGAGTTTGGGGTTGACAACCATCCCATCTTGGCTATCTTCGCGCCCGATACGCAGTACAACGGATCGCAAGGCGGGGCAACCCTAAACGCGAGGAAGGCGAGCGTTACCGTCTTTAGCAACAACGTCGAGGGGCGGCGCGGCGAGGAAGTTACGCTGGCGGCCAGCCTTGTTCGACAGACCAACGGCCAAGCGCTCTCGGGCGAAACGATCCGTTTCTACGTCAATAATCAGTTGGTCGGTCCGGCCACGACTAACTTTTTAGGCATAGCGACGTTGCCGTATGTGATTCCTCAGGCTATGGCTCTTGGAAATCATGAGATTCGAGCAGAGTTTGCGGGGGACGAGAACCATCTGCCCGGCTTCGACACATCGACGCTCAACGTCTATCGCATAAAGATCATCGGTACGATCACGATGGGCGGCATCCCCGATCCGGACGGCTTGCCGATTCGATTTGTCGTCAGCGACTCCGCCGCCCGAGAGCCTCACGACGTTTTGTTAGGCGAAAATGGCCGGTATGAGTTTGAGACCGATCAACCGGGCGGCGATGCGACGATCAGCGCGGCGCTTGTTGGCGGCACATGGCTTCGGATTCGCCGCGCCGTGATTTTGAGAGGCGAAGTTCAGGTCGATTTTGAACTCCCCAATGGCGATGCCGACCGGAACGGCACGATCGACGATGCCGACCTGGCCATTGTGCTGACGCACTTCGGAGTCCGCGGCCCAGGAGACTTGAACGGCGATGGAAACATCGATGACACGGATCTAGCGCTGGTGTTGGCTAGTTTTGGCCGATCGAGCGATCCAGAATAACAACGAACAGATGAGCCTCCTTGAGCCTTTGCAGTAAAAAGCCTCAAGGAGGTCTTTATTATTTTTTGACCACCGCGCAGCCTTCCTTGCCAGCCAGGTCTAACTATTGTCAAGGGAATTTGTAAAGAACTCAGCAGTCGCGATCCAATAATGAAGCAAGTAATTCATTTAAGGAAGACGATATATGCGACCGTCGGCTTGTATTGTCTTGTCGTTAGGATGGGGCGCGCTGTGCTGTGTGGGTGTGTCCCAGCAATTGACCTTTAGCCAGCCCTCGGGCGGCTCTGCCTCGACCGGAGATCCGGCTTGGATCGCATTCCATACCGGGTTCGGCCGTGCCGGGCTCTTCGAAACCACTAACAGCGCGAACACGTCTCCGACGCTGCAATCGTTCAACCGCGGACGCGGCGTAGCGGGATGGTTTCAAACAACGAACAGCAGCAATACATTGCCGGCATTGCTCGCGTCTTCCGGCAGCGAAGGCGACGCCTTGTGGGGGTACAACAACGGCACAGGGCGCGCCGGATTCTTCCAGATCGACAACGCTTTTAGCGATGCCGTTGGCATCTGGAGCGAATCGAGCGGCACAGGCGCCGCGATTTATGGTTTGGCAAAGGGCAATGGCATGGCTGGTTTGTTCCACGTGCAATCCGGCGCCAGCGTCAACACCGCGCTTTATGCGTTGCAACAGGGGCTTGGGCGGACTGCCTATTTCAGGCTCAGAACGCGACGAACAGCCTCCCCGTTTTGGAGGCGACGACCAGCGGCACGGGCAATGCCGGGGTATTCAGCATAACCAACACAAGCAGCGGCGGCACCGCTCTTCGGGTTTTTACGCTGGGGACCGGTCGCGCGATTCATGCTGCTACCACCAATTCTAACGCTCACGCAGCGTATCTAGACGGCAAGGTTCAAATTGTAAACGGCCAGTTTACCCCTGCCGTCGGATCCAGCGCGGGCATCGTGTGGCCGGACAATCTAGGCAATTTGGGCGACTATGCGCACATGCGGTACTTCGTGCGATCGGGCACAGCCACGACGCTCCAGATTGCGACCGGCAGCGACTTTAGCGACGACATCCGTTTTAGCGTTAATGGAGCGGATACTCTGGTGGTCAAGCAAGGGCGCGTGGGAATCAACAACAGTTCTCCAAACTTGGGGATAGACATCGTTCAATCTGGTTATGGTTTCTCGCACTCTCACAGCTCGGCGGATGTATCGACTTATGTGCATCACAACGGTAGTTACAGAGGAATCGGTTCTTACGCTCTTGTGCCTTTCCGCTTGCTCGTCGGCAACATTGCGCGCGTCGATTTGTCGACCGACGGTACTGTTGGATTGGGCGGGGTTACCAACGCGACATACCAATTGGAACTTCCAAACATGTTCAACATCTATGGTATGGGCCGCGCTAACTCTTGGGTCACCTATTCGTCTTCCCGCTGGAAGGAAGATATCCGGTCGATCGAAACGCCGCTCGACTTGATTTCGCGTCTTGAAGGCGTCCGCTATCGCTGGAAGGAAGAGAACGGCGGAACTGAGGATTTCGGATTCATCGCCGAGGAAGTCGCAAAAGTTCTGCCCGAAATCGTCCGAATGGAAGAGGACGGCGAGTACGCGATGGGCATGGATTATTCGCGAATCGTCCCGCTCTTGGTCGAGAGCGTCAAGTTGCTGAAGCAGGATAACTCGGAACTTCGCGAGATGCTCCTAAAGGCCTTAGCCGAGATCGAGAGGATCAAGACGGGCAAGTAAGGCGGCGCTTAACGGGTACCATTGGCCATGCGCCGATGGTTTTGGATGGTATTGGCGATTGTAGCAGTCGTTGCAATCGCCTACCAACTGGCCAAGCAGCGCGAGCCGGTCGAAGTTACCGTCGCTCAAGTTGAAAGACGCGATATCGTCTCTGATTTTGCCGCCTCCGGGGTTTTCAAGGGCAATAGTACCTCGGTCTATTCTCAAGTAGCGGGGATTGCAGCCGCCGTTCATGCGCGCGAAGGCCAGACTGTGCAGGCAGGCGCAAAACTCGTTACCATCGATGCCAAAGACATCGAGGCAGAGCGCGCAAGGGTCGTACAAGCCGCGGCAGCCATCGAGAGGCGACTCGCTCTCGCTGTCCATGCGTTAGAGGCGGCCGAATCGGAGCATACTGCGCGATTGGCCGCGTCCAGACGCGCCCTGGCTGTTGCCATTGCCGAGCGAACTCGAGTGATGGCTGGTCCGCAGTCCCAACTAATCCAGCAAGCCAGAGATCGATTGGAGCAGGCAACGGCTGCGCGAGACCTCTCCAAGATCGAGTTGGCCAGGGCGGAAACTCTTTACAACCAACAGGCAGCCCCGCGTTCTCTGGTCGATGCGGCCCTCAGCCGTCTGAGAGCCGATGAAGCGGAGGTCAGAGCCTCTTTAAGCGCGATCGAATTGCTCGAATCTCAGCCGACGAAGGAAGAAGTCGAGACCGCGAACGCTCGGGTGCGGGCCGCGGAAGCCGAAGTCGAAATCGCCCAAGCGCTCGGTCGGGGCTTGGCGGTCCGGCGGGCTGAAGTTTCGGTCGCTCGTGCCGAACTGGGGGCCGCCAATGCAGCCGTCCGTCAGGTCGAGGCCCGATTCCAAGACTATTCGATAGCCGCGCCGGTCGCCGGCGTCGTTGCGAAGCTTGATCTAAGGCGGGGAGAGGCCGTCTCGCCGGCACATCCAGTGGCGGTCCTATCCACCGAGGATGAAAAATATCTGGAAATTGAAGTGTCCGATCAGGATATCGCGAAGATTGCCGTTGGAGACGCGGTCAACGTAACTTCGGGCGCCCAGCCTGGCCGTCGATATCAAGGACGCATCTATCACTTGGCAACAGAGGCCGAACTGAAACCGGACGCGGCGGTCCGAGTGAGGATACTGCGCGCGCGGGTGAGGGTCGACGATCCAGAAGGCTTCTTTAGAATCGGCATGGAAGCCGATGTGGAAGGCGAAGCGGCAACGGTTAAGGCTGCGTTGACCGTACCCAGCGATTCGGTCGTTGTTGGCGAGGAAGGAGCCTGCGTTTGGGTAGTCGTTGCTGAAAAAGTCGAGAGGAGACCCGTTAAACTCGGCTTCGTTACCTTCGCGCACACTGAGGTGTTGGAGGGTCTTCAAGAGGGCGAGAAGATCGTCGTGAGAGGAAAGGAGGGCCTAGAAACGGGTCAGAGGGTGAAGGTCGCAGGCAGCCAGCCATGACGGTTGTCGAGTTGATCGAGGCGACCAAAGTTTACGGAAAAGACGGGGTACAAGTAACCGCCCTGCACGAAGCGACGCTTTCGCTCGATTCTGGAGATTTCGTCGTTATCTTAGGGCCAAGCGGCTGTGGCAAGACGACGCTGCTCAATCTGATCGGCGCGTTGGACGTACCGACCTCTGGCCAGGTACTGATAGAAGGTCGCGATCTGAGCGAACTGTCGGAAGGCGATCTGACGCGCATCCGGCGCACCAAGATAGGATTCGTCTTTCAATCTTTCAATCTTGTTCCCACGCTCACTGCTAAAGAAAATGTCTTATTAGCGGCCGAAATGACGAAGAGCCCGAAGAGCGCGCTAGAAGTATTGGCTTCGGTTGGTCTTGATCAGCGGGCCGATCACTTTCCTTCGGAACTGAGCGGAGGCGAACAGCAAAGGGTTGCGATAGCACGCGGCATTGTTAAGGATCCGGCGATCGTGCTGTGCGACGAACCAACGGGAGAACTTGACTTCGAGACGGGCCGACAGATTTTGGTGACCCTCCATCAACTGACTCACGATGGGTCGAAGCTCGTGATCGTCGTAACTCACAACTCCGCAATCGCCGAATGCGCGGATCGCGTGATCCGGCTGCGAAGCGGACGAGTCATCTCCGACGAGAGAAACGCCGCACCGGTCGATCCGGCTCAGATGGTTTGGTAAAAGATGCTTCTCCGCAAATTAATTCGCGAGATCTATGCCCAAAAGTGGCAATACGGGGCGGTTGCGCTTATGCTGGCGCTTGGCGTTGCCTTTTACATCTCGGCAACGCTTGCCTATCAGAATCTGCACACCAGCTACGAGCGATCCTATCAGGCGCTTGCCTTCGAGGACATGGGCATGAAGATCAACCATGCTCCAGCAAGAGCGGCGGAACGACTTCTGCGGATCCCTGGCGTATTGCGAACTCAAGGAAGGCTTCAAGAAGATTTCAGCGTTGAGATCCCGGGCCATAGGTCTAAGCGTCTGGTGGGCAGGCTCATATCGACTCCTGCGCCGCATCGACCGTCGGTCAACTTGTATCGGGTGATAGCCGGCGCCGACCTCGCCTATTCGGCCGCTCGCGAGATCCTGCTGGAAAGCAAGTTCGCCGAGCATCACGGATTGCGCCCGGGAGATGAGATAATCGTCCATCGTCTGGGCGATCGCGCGCGTTTCCGAATCGCCGGCATCGTCAAGAGTCCTGAGTACATCTATGTGGTCAAGAGCAAGCAGGACTTGCTTCCAATGCCGGATACCTTCGGCGTCATGTTCGTCTCAGAGTCCGTTTTGGGCAACTTGGTGGGCAAGACGGGCATTATCAACGAAATCCGATGGACGGTAGCGCCGAATGCGAACAGGGAACGGATCAAGCGCGATGCCATGCGAGCGTTGAGCGAATATCGACCAGACGAACCGATCGAGCGCGAAGAGCAGCCGAGCCACCAGTTGCTTCAACAAGACCTCGAGGGCTTCCGAGTTTATGCCGTGCTGTTTCCAGCCTTCTTTCTGACGGTCGCCGCGGTCATCGTTTACACGCTCTTGTCTAGAATGGTCGCCGCGCAGAGGACCTTTATCGCTCTGCTAAGGGCGCTTGGGGCAACAAGGAGGGAAGTTACCGGCCACTATCTATTAACTGCCGTCTTCGTCGGTACAATCGCAAGCGCTGCAGGAGCGCTTCTAGGGCTATGGATGGCCAAGGGACTCACCGACCTCTATCTGAGCTTTATTGCGGTGCCTTACGCCCACTATGTCAAGTCGACCAGCGTCATTCTGCAGGGAGCGGCCATTGGTTTGATCGCTTGCTTGATCGCCTCGTGGGCGCCTGCTCGCGCTGCTTCTCGCATTTTGCCGGCAGAAGGCATGAGACCGGCGCCGCCGCAGTCGATGAAAGCGAGCTGGGCCGATCGAATCATCGGTGGATTGCCGCTCCTTGCGCGCATACCCTTGCGAAACCTCTATCGACAGCCAAAGCGATCGCTCTCTTCGATTTTTGGCATCGTGGCCGGAATCGCATTGATCATGACCGGTCGCGGCCTGATGGATTCGATGGACTCATCCATTGACATGATCGTTACAGGTTCGTTTAAGGAGGACCTGCGCGTTGGCTTTTTAAGACACGGCGCTTCTCGAGATGTGAGCGCCATACAATCTATTCCCGGTGTGATCCGTGCCGAGGGCGCGCTCGAGATTCCAGTCTGGTATGAGCGAAACGGCAAGCGCTATGAATCGATTCTCGTCGGCGTCGATCCCGGCTCCATGATGACCCAACTGAAGGATGAGCAGGATCGACCGATTCGAATTGGCACCGACGACTTGGCGCTGGGCCCCACGCTTAGAAAGAAGATGCAAGTCGAGCGCGGCGACATGCTCCATCTAACGCTTCCCGAATCCGAGGCGACCGAATCGCCTACCTCCGTCATGGCAAAAGTGACCCTGTTCAATTGGGAGCCGATCGGGACAGTGGGATATACCAGCCGCCGCAGAGCCGAATCTATGTTCGGGCAAGAGCTCAATCTGCCGCCCAGCGCTGTAACATCCGTCAGGATGATGGTCGATCCGCGTTATGAGCAGTCGATCCGAAAGCGATTGGAGACCATGCCAGACGTGGGCGCCGTCTTTGCAACGAGCGAGATGCGCCGAATGGTGGACGAACTGACGGCAACGTCGCGGACGTTTGTGCTGATCATGCTCCTCTTTGGGGCGGCGCTCTCTTTTTCCGTTGTGTTTAACGTCTTTACCGTAAACGTGATGGAGCGCAGTCAAGAAATCGCGACCATGCGCGCTATAGGCCTGACTAAGTTTGAAGCGGTCAGAATGATCGCCACCGAGAACCTGCTTTTGGCTGCTGCGGGCATTTTGATAGGACTGCCCGTCGGTCGTGTCTTCGTAGAGCAGTTCATAGCAGCCGCGCAAACCGAGGAACAGACAGAGTTGTTTTCTATACGCCTGAGCATCGCGCCCGAGACATACGTGCTGACAGCGGCCATCATTCTGATCGTGAGCGTGCTATCGCAGGCGCCCGCGATGAAATCAGCCCTCAGCCTCGACCTTTCGAAAGCTGTAAAAGAGAGGTCTGGTTGAAAGATGGGTCTTTCGTCCCATTGGCCGTGCGGCAAAGGTTGACATACTGGGCTATAGCGGCCCAATAACAGGGAGGTGGACTACAGATGAAACTTTCGGAGAACAAGGAGCACGCGCAAGAAGAGCTGCGCACCCTGCTCGAGCACGGCTACATCCTCTTCATGGTGTTTGGCAAGGGCGCAACGGCGGACAATTTCGTTAAAACGGCGCAGTTCTATGCAGGCGCATCGTACAAACTGGTCGTACAGGCGCCCAATCGGGAGCACATATGGAACATGGTCGCATCGTTGCCGGCGACGCCCGATGTGGCAAAGACCTTCGATCCGACAAAGGAGTATCCGTCTCTGTTGACTTCGCTCCACGATCGGATCGCGTTTCTGTTCGATGCAGGTTCGTCTTTGGATCCATCGGTTGCCGCTGACCGCGTGAAGGCATGGCGGGCGTGGAACACGGCGGCAATGGACACGGGAGAGATCGATGCTTAGAACGGCAGGCCTGCTCCTTTTGTTCGCGCTGTGCTTCGATTTGCAAGGGCAGTTGTCGCTGACCGAGGTGGATGAGGACAATCGCCGCCATTCGATCTCCAAGCCGTTGGCGATCGTCGATATCAACAGCACGATCGAGGTTGCGATCGATCGAGACGAGTTGAAGAAGAGAATAGCGGGCGATTCTCCTAACCTGACCAAATTGATCGATTCTGCAAGCAGTTTGAACTCGGCGGCCAAACAGGGCAGGGAAGCATTGGCAAAACTCAGACCGCTTGCCGAACGATACGATCCGCAACGTGCGACGATTCGAGAGGTCAACGCTCTATCAGAGGCATTGGCCGGCCTTGCACAATCCGCAGGCGCCATCGATGCGACGCTCGCGGCGGACCCTCGGCTTGGAGCTGAGTTTGAAGCGCTCATCGCTAACCTGGCGGGACAAGACGACCTGACGATCTATACCGCCGTATTAGAACTGGCCGAACGGCTTGCGCAAGACCTAACTCGCAGTCTGATGGCCGAACTTCCGAATGGAACTTTTGTACGCGCCGGGGCTTTCGTCGTTCGCGGCGGCGTCTCGACCCCCGTCCACCTGCCAGGATTCGATACCATTGCGCCGATCGACCCTGTTCGAATCGAGAGATGGGTCGTGCCCAGCGCAAGCGATTGGTCAAAGCTCAACGACCTCGAAAACGCGATCAAAGAGCGAAAGATCGAAGACCTGGACGGCTACTTGCGCCAAACTTGGCAAAATCTGCGACACAAGGTTGACAAAGCGGCCTCCAATGTCTTATCTTTGTCCGAACTGAAAGAGGCTGCGACGATCATAGCGGAAATCGTCCAACTGGCAGATAGTTCCAGCCATGCATTGAAGGCCGATGTAACAGCGCTGAGCAACCTGATCAAGCAATTCGAAGCCGAAATCATTGCGATTCAATCCGCCGCTAAATCCGGCTCTTGGTCGGACGCGCGCCTTCGCTACATGACGGTGATCGAAATCATTGGGCAGTTCGGCGCATCGCTTCAGGGCTTGTTGGGGCAGTCGGACGAAGCGCTCTCCGTTCTTAAGGAAAAGGCCGCTCAACTGCAAGCCCTCAACCTGCCAACGAAGGTTATCGACAAGGCCAAGAACGAGCTGGTCAGTTTGTTGTCCGAGATCGGCCTGCAGCCCGTGCTCGACCGTATCGACACCGAGCTTCTTCAATTTGCCGATGCGGTCAAGAAGCATTCTATCGATTCGATCCCGACCAGCGCGTCTCTTTCGCTCTTGACTGCCGGAAACCGCAGCCCGGGCGATAGCGTCGTCATCAAGATGACCTATGGTTCCGACGACAAGCCAGAATCGATGCTGCAAAGCTATCAATTGGCCATGTATCAAGTGCTGCCCCATACAAAGTCCGTCATCTTGCCGATCTTTGCCCAGACGCAGACGGGCGCGAACAATCTGACCCGATTTCGTATAGCGCCCTCCTACAGTTGGCTCTACAAACCGGAAGGCAGCCGAGCGTCCGTGCAGGCCAATCGCTTCTTTCGGTTCGGCGTTGGGCTAAACGTCGCGATGTTGCCCGCCGGTTCGGACAACCTGAACACGGTTGGCGTCGGCCTGGTCGTCTCAGGTCTGGACGACATCGTCCAACTGGGCTATGGCTTTAATACCGGCCAGAACAAAGGCTACTTTTTCGTCGGCCTGCGTCTGCCATTGGCGCCGTTCTAGTTTGTGATACAATCCCGGCCTAGGAGGATGATATGGAAGCTGAGATTCGAGAAGAGCACAAGTGGCTTCAGAGGCTGGAAGGCGAGTGGACGATCGAAGGGCCAGGTCCCGATGGCTCCAAGCTGACAGGACGCGAAAAGGTTAAAATGGTTGGCGGCATCTGGGCGATCTGCGAGGGCGAGGGCACCATGCCGGATGGCACGCACGGGATCACCGTGATGACGCTGGGCTATGACCCGACGCGAGGGCGATATGTAGGATCTTGGCTGGGGTCGATGATGGACTGGTTCTGGATTTACGACGGCAAATTGCGCGCCGATGGCAAAGCGTTGGAACTGCAGGCCGACGGTCCGAACTTCGAAAAGCCGGGCGAGCTCTCTCGATACAAGGACGTGATCGAATTCATTACCGACGACCACCGCACGCTGACCGCATACGCTCAGCAGCCGGACGGCACATGGACCGAGATTATGAGGGCGGACTATCGGAGGGGATAGCGCGGCAGAACTGTTAGATGGGAACTGGCTGGCATTCTTAGATTCACTCCCCATCGCGAAGCGATTGGGGAGGTTGGATTCTCGACTGGACAATGTTACTGACTATGGGTGAGGCTCGACAAGTCATTGATCGCCTTTTTGATCTGTGCGATCGCCTCGTCGCTTGATACAGGGTTTCGACCAAAGCCGCAATGGGCCAGGTCGTTTCTCAAGGCTCTGATACTGTCCCATATGTCTGCGATAGGCATCAATTTTGAGAGTTCCGTATCATCCTTGGTCGGTTTATCCGCGTCCTTTTGTTTTTTCTTGTCGACAATTTTGTTGAGCAGGTCCTGCGTGTATTGTCGGTCGCTCTTTCCTGGCAGGCGCGATTGCGCCAGGCTGACCAGCCATTCCCTGGCTAAGCTGATTGCCTGAAGAATGTGACCGTTATCCGCATACCAATGGACCCACTTCAATTGGGCTTGCAGAGAGTCGGATGAGAAATCTGCGTAGCTTTGAGCTATCTTTTTGGTTATCAGGACGAACGGCGAAGCCCACCTTTCTACCTCGTCAGTCGCCTTTTCTACGGCGCCGTCAAGGGCTTGCACGGCCTTTGGAATCTCGTCTTGTCGAACCGTCAGCAGCGCTTGTGACAGGCGGTTAAGGCTGTCGGCTAGGCTAGCGAGAGATCTGGGCATCTGCTGAAATTGAGTCGGATCGTCGACCCGATTCCATAAGTCTTTGTCTCTGGTTTTTATGAGACCGGATAGCGGTCTGGCGTCGCCAGAGCTTTGAAAGTGTCTCGCCGCGTAAGTCCAATCTAGCAGCGTCAGAAACGGCGCGAGATCGAAGACCGGGGCGCGCTCTTTCCCCTGGTCGCTTGTTCTGGCTTCGTAAGCTCCGTACAGCACATGCTGCAGTCTCATCGACTTGGCGCTGCGCAAGTAAGCCGAAGCGAGAAACGCCAGAAGCGGAATCGATCTGAATCCATGAGTGATATCGAAGACGAATTCGTCGCCTTCTTCTACACAACTAGAAATGGCTTGGAAGATCTCCCAGTATTCGCTTTCGTTTTTGCCGTCTGGGATGCAGACGGAGTGAGCGTTTGGCAGGGAACTCTTCAGATTCGTCCAGTTTTTGTGCTGGGCCGCTGCATCGGTCAATAGGACGAAGATCTGTTTCGGTTTCAACCACTTCGAGATTGCCAAGGGAAAGAAGCAAGTTTCTGCATCCTTCTCTCCCCAAGTGTAGGTAACCTGGCCATAACTTCCTGTTCCCAGGCAGGTTAGGAGTTTCATTGCGGTCTGATGGCGATTATTCGACGCTGGTTGCCTGTGATCTCCACTTCGATGTCGGCGGTGAGTTTCTTAGTCTGACGAAACTGTTCTTGCCGTTCATCAGACAGAGCTTGCTGCAGGTCTTGGGCATGGCTTCCGTGGGCCTCAGCCGTTCGACCTTCGTGGGTCGCTTTCATCGTGCCCGAGCCAGGATTGAGAGTTAGGGTAACGCCCTCCCATGTTTCGGTCTGGCTTGAGATCGTGTGCTGAGAGGCGCTAGGGCTGCTCGAATCTTCAAAGTAGCCATATCCGGCGTTGGTTTTGCCGCCGACGCCCAGGTTGATCAGGCTCCATTTCAAGAGCTCGTTGGCAAAGGTTCTCCAACCGTCATCGAGCGCATCGAGAGCGAAAAGGAACCGAGCGCTTTTTTTGACGACGATGAACGGGACCGGGATGGGATCGTCAAAGTCGGTGGGCGGCGTGTTGCCTTTGCTGTCGTAGTACTTCTGATGGTGGACGGTGATCACATCGCGGTGGAGCGGTTTGCCTTCGACAGAGCCGGGATCGTACCAAGCATCGTAGAAGACGGCGGCGCCCGCCTCGTCCTGGCCGCCGTTGTCTTTGGTTCGACCGAACAGGCAGTAGAATTGCTCATCGTTAATTAGGCCTTGGGCTTTTAGCGTCTCGGCGGCTCGTCGGCACATGCCTTTGATCGCCGAACCGGGGATGACCGGCACGCCATAGGTGTGGTGGAGCGTGAGGCCGATCTCCAAGGGGCTTTCGTTGCCGAGGCCGATGGCAAGGGAGGAGGCGAGGGTGAGTTTGAGCGGGTGTGGATGCAAGGCTTGCCATCGTTGGAACGCTCGCTTATAGGCGTCGGATGCGGCAATGTTGACGGCGGCATTGAGGTGCGTTTCCTCCGGGACTTCGCTCTTGTTGCGCTCTTCGGTATCTTTGGTTTTGTGTTCGGATAGATACCGGGTCAGCCAGAGTCCGGCGTGGTGTGAATTCTTTAGTTCCATTAGCGCGCTACGTCTCGCCTGCGTCACTTTGTGCCTCCTGCGCGTTCTTGACCTTGAGAATGGAAACGGCGAATCGTTTGAAGTAGATCCAGACGGAGAGAATTCGGCGGGTGTAGTGAAGGTAGTCGAGCGCAGAGCCTCCGCGCACGGTCGCCATAAGCGATCCGCGATCTTCCTTACTCATTATCTTTGCGATGTGGTCCAAGAGGAGTCTGTGGGCGTCGGCGCGCTCGTCCTCGCTCTTTTCTGTTGTCGCCTTGTCTTCCAAGAATGCCAACGCCTGGCAGAGACCGCAAGTACGAACGAGAACCGGGAAGCTGTGGCAGAGCCCGCCGTAGATTTTGCGCGGTTTGTCATCTTGGTTTGGATACTTCTCGGCAACCTGCTGAACCAGTTTTAGCGCGAGTTCCATATCTTGCTGGGCGCGGGTCTTCATTTAATCACCACCCGGCAGAGGCCGCGCCCGACCGTGGCATTGCCGCCGATTTGGATGGGTTTGTTGACTTGGAGCTGATGCAGGCCATGCTGATCGCTAGGTTGTCCTTGGACTAGCAAGCCATAGAAGATCGTTTCGGCCGGTACGGCCTCCTCGTACCAAAGTTGGCCCTTTTTTACCGTCTTGGTGTCTGTTTCGAGCGATACTCTTGCAGAGATTTCCGTCGCCGTCTCGCTGAGGAAGTCGAACGTCGCGTTTGAGACGATGGCGAATCGACTGATGAAGTCGGCCTCCTCAATCTCTTTGTCAAACACGGCGTTCCCAATTGCTTTTGCTACCGCGTCTGAGCCTGTACCGAACGGAATCAGGTCGAGGTCTTCGAGATAGACTTTGTTGTCGGTGTGTTTGAGCACGGAGTTGGCAGTGAGAGCCGCGCGCATTTGGTCGTTGCCGTCTTGAACGTTCGGCCAGTCGCTAAACGGCGCGGTTGCGCCCAAGGCGTCTAAGTCGCGCTTCATCCGCGTCAAGATCAAAGGGCAAGTTACATAGGCGAATGTGCCGTAGAAGCTTCGGACCGGCAGGCACAGGATTCGAAGATCGGTAAAGGTGATGGCGCCGCCTTGGCCTTGGTCTTTGTCGTCGCCTTCTCTAGGCGCCCTTCCAAACGCCCAATCGCACCAAGATTCTCCGTTGAAATGGTCGCGCAGGACTCCTTTGAAACTGGATGCCGGAATGATGGGGAAGCCCGTCGCTTTTTCTCGGGCGATGGGCAGGTCGATAACGGCGACGGCTTGGCCCGTGCCCGAATGCACCGGCGTCAAAGCATGGCAGTAGACAATCTTTGCATTAATCATTGCTATCTCCTTCCGCGTAGTTCCATACTCCCCACAAGGCTAATCCGTAGCCGTCGCGCTTGTCCTGGTCATCGTCGCTTACGGGCTTGAGCCAGAGCTTCTTGGCAAGTTCGAGCGCGCTTCCGTTTTCGATTTTGAGAAAGTAGACGGAGCCGGCCGGCGCCATCCATTTGACTTTTTTGGGGCCAAACTCTTTTTGGACCAAGTTCCAACCTGTGGCCGAGTGGCGGCGGGGCACGGCGGCAGAGACGATTTTGACTGGGATTCCTTCGATCCCTGTCTTTACCCACTCTGGCAGCCAGCCGTGCTGAAAGACTGCCGGCGTCGCCAGTATTAGTCTTAGGTTCTGGGTATTGCACAGAGCCTCCTCCAATTCTTGTGGAAACGCGGGCCACTCTGCGTTCTCTTGGATGGTCGCAAGCCTTCTTTCGCCGCCTAGGTTGCCGCCGCCTTTCAGAGCTTGGTCTGTTGCGACCTTGGCGACAAGGGTCCAATCCTCGTGCCCGTTTCCGTTCCAATCGTACGATTCGAACGCGCGGCGCTCGACCGTAAAGAACGCGCCCTCCTTGGCGACGCCATTTTCGATCGCGATGCGGACGCGCTCTTCGGTTGGGAGGCCGACTATCTTTTCTGGAACAAGGAAGTTTGCTCCATGCGAATGACAGAGCCATTGGAGCATATCGCTGTGCGACCAGAAGTTGTAGTCGGTCTGGGGCTTTTCGTTGTCGGTTACTTCCAGCGGCAGAAGGCCGTTGGGCAGGTTCATGCCTTCGCCTGGCGCCAGTTCCTTTGGGCGCAGGCACATGACTTTTGGTTCTTGCTCGCCATCCTTTTTGAAGATAACGGCATCGGCCGGGGCCTTAAAGGCGAACTGACCGTTTCGCTTCAGTATCGGTCCGTGGACGGCTACTTGGAGCGCCTTTTCTTTGCCGTCTGCCGCCCAATCCCATCCTGCTTGGTTGCCGACTTGAGTTCGGACGAAACCGGCCAATGTGCCTGGGTTGGGCACAGGCAGGCTCCGGGCGGCCAGGGCGCCGTGCTCGTTTCCAAACGGCCGTCCGTCGCCAAAGAGCAGGGGATCGACGGCTCTTGTCTCAACTGTCTTCATTTGACCTTCCATTGGTAGTACTCAGCCAGGAATCGCGCAATGATGAGGAGTTTTGAGAATGTTTCAAGCGTTTCGGCATCATTGAACCACTTGTCCTCTAGGAGCGTCGACTGGCCGCCTTCTTTTCGTTCGATGATGCGCTTGCCTTCTTCGAGCAGGACAGTTTTGTTGGAGCCAAGAGCGGTGTCTTTGGCTTCTCGGGTCAGATTGCGGAGCTCGTAGGGAAAGCCTCTGGCGAGTTCTTTTTTGCTCGGGTCGAAGGCTTGGATCCATTTGGTCCAGGCTGACAGATCGTCCCATTTGGTGGCGACGGTATGGGCCTCGCCGCCGCGGGTGTGCAGGGCGATGGCGACCGAGTCGCGTTCCTTCTTGGCCTCTTTTTCGGTTTTTCTGGCCCATTCCAGACAAACATGAAGATTCTCCATGTGATGGACGATGGCGATGCCGGCCGACATTGTGCAGCCGGTCGCTTTGAAGCTCTCCCGAAGTTCGTTTGCGCAATCGAGCGCGGTGTTGATAGGGAGCAATGCGAGCACGTCGTCGCCACCGGCATAGACGGTGAAGCCGTGGTGTTTGTCGACAATGCCAGAAACGCCGTTTGCAAACGCGGCGATCTTGTTGGAGAATTCCTGATGCTCTTCGACGCGACCCATCTCGCTGATGCGTTTGCCCATTCGGTCCCCATCGGCGACGAGGATGGCGTAGTAGGGCGGGCATTCGCCTTTGATGCCGACGGCGCTCAGAAGCGCCTTGCGCCAATTAGCCAATGTGTGGTCTTTATGATAGGATAGCAGAGTCCGAGCACGATCGAGCGCTTCGTTCGGCATTATGTCGACTTTTTCTTCCAACTCTTTTATCGCCTGATCGGTGCGACTGGGGAACATGAGATCGCCCAAGTCGATCCCAGCTGGCAGGTCGTGGGCAAGGTTGCTCATTTGGTCGAGTTCTGGCGGCTTGATTTGATCGAGCTTGGGTTTAATGCTCCTAAACGCCATCGATGCGGTGGAGGGGGCGGAGTCTGAGGCGCGTCCTTTCCACCGCTTTAAGACCGAGATCGCGTCGAGCGTCTCGCGGGGCTTGAGCCATAGAGGATAACCTAAAGCGCTATCCACCAGGCGAAACCCTGCGCCGACTTTGAAGATACCGTCTCGAGACGGATCGAGCGGGCTTTTGGGAACGCGCTCGTTGCTGGTGGGCAGGGCGAATTCTCTTGTCGCCTTGCGCCCGGCCAGGAGTTTTTCGACGCGCTCGCGGTCGGTTTTGTAGTCGCCCGATTCTTGGACCCAGGCGGCGTAGAACTCGAGGAAGTTGTTCAGTTGATCGTCTGCGACAGATTCATCGCGGATGGCGCTCTTGACTCTGTTCATGGCCTTGTCTTCCATCATGGACGACCATTGATTCTGAACTGTCTTTAGCGCAGCTTCGCGAAGCTGAGCGACCAGCGCTTGCGGGTCGCCATCCACTTTGCAGAGGATTTTGTTGGGCGGTTCATCGTCCTTTGATGAAGGGAAGATCAGGCCATTGTTGGGAAGCAAGTCAACCACTGCCTTTGCCACATCGACCAGGAGTTGAGAGCCGGCCTTGAGGTCGGCGGTTTTGCGCCCTGCCGCAATGAAGTCCTGAACAGGACCGATCGAGATTGCCAGGAGGTGGGTCACAATGAGACGACCTCGGTGCCGACGTGTCCCTTTGCGGCAACAATCACAGCGTCGTAAACATCCTGGGCCAAGAGTTCTTTGTCGTAAACATCCTGGGCGAAGAGTTCTTTCATGACTGGGTCCTCTTTAGCGGGCGGCAGGAGGTCAACTAAATCATCTTTTATCTTAACTTTGTCTATCTTGTGGGCCTTAAGAACCGCGACCATTGGAAGAAAATGGCCGTTTGATAGGGCAAGCGGCTTCACAATAATGGGCGAGGCCATGCGGCCAGACTCGCCAGCTTCGACATTTCCATGAAACTTGCCATCCTTAAAGTCCTGGAAGATGATGGGCAAACCCAAGTAAGGCTTGGCCAACGAGATGGCCGAACCGCGTCGGTGGGCGTCTAAATTGTCATAGTCGTTCCACTTTGATCCGCTCATTGGCGAGTACTCGATTCTCCCTACTTGTCCTTTTCGGAACCTTGCCCAAAATGTGCCGAGGCTTGACCATAACTGCTTGGCATCCTGTGGGCTCCCGCCCAGAACGATTCTGCCTCCGGTCAGAGTGGGCAGATTCTCAAGCGTGTCGCCAGGAGAAACCAACGACTTGAACCACTTCTCGCGCGCCGAAGCGTCCGGCGGTGGAAGCCACGTCTTGGAATTGTCCTCCGTTACTTGAAGCGCGCCGCATCCTCGTCGAGTACGGGCGCCGACGCCTCCGAAGGCGATCCACGCTTTGACGGCGTTCTCGATCTGTTGCTGGGTCTGTTCATCTAACTCAGCGTCCATACAGAGGCTCAGTTCAAACTGAACCCCGATCCTGCAGTAGGCTTCCGGCGCTGGGTTGTCGCCGCGCTGCTCTTGAAAGGGGAAGGTGAAGTAGCCCTCGCGCGGTCCCTCTCGCGGAGTACTTCTTGGAACGACTTCGCTCAGTTTTCTTTTGCTGCCCTGGTCGGTCAGTTTAACACGGACGCCCACTTTTGAAGGGCCGCCCTTGGGCGGATCGTCCTCTTTCTTCTTAGTCTCCGTGGCACTGCCCCAAATGCGCCACTCGGCCTCGTACATCTCTTCAGCGGTCTTGAACTTAGCCCCGGCCGTCGCGCGCCACCAGTATCGCAGTTGGCCCCGTATCGCCGCTGGGCGAATGACGTTCAGGTCGTCAATCTCCCTCGCCTGATAGCCGCCGCCAAACAGGGGGGTGACGACCTTTAACTTTAACGACAAAGAATGAGTGTCTCGCGCAGGCTCGCTCCAAACCGGAGCCGTGATTGTACTTTGTCTAACGCCCATAGTCATCTCCCTCTTGCCTCTTTGTTAGATATTGCGCGAAGTATTGAGAATAATTCGAAGGCTCTATTAAGACTCCTGTAAGTCGATGCGGGCCTTTTCAATGCGACGTCTGAATCTTGCGGGCAACTCGTCCCACACGTGCAAATCCACTCTAAAGGGCAAGTTGCTTTCTTCTAAGGCTTCCCGCAGGTCTCCGACGGCTCTGCGCTGATCGGGCGTGGAAAAGACAACTAGATCAAGGTCAGAGTTCGCTCTTGCTGTTCCTTCTGCACGGGAGCCGAAAGCCCAAACCCGCGTGCCAGGCAGGTGCGCTTCCAGCAAGCGCGCCAAGATTTCCCATTGGGACTGAGAAATATCGATCTTTGGTTTGGTCACCGTGATTCGCCGGTCATTTCGCGGAATAGTTGGATCGCGTCGGCCAAAAAGGCTGGCGCCGTTGCGACTCTCGCGTCCACATAATCCATCCACGACTCTATCTTGCCGCCCAGGAGGTTGTTCTCATTGGCGATTCGGAGAATCGGTCGAGGGGAGTTTGGAATGTCCGTAACGCCGTACTTCTCGACTAAATGCCGCTTGATAACAGACTCCGCGATAGCGTCCTTGTCCAGTTCTGGCAAGCCTGGGCGGTCTGCTCGGTAGTTATCCAGTTGCTCTTCCAGTCTGCCCAGCGCGACTTCAACCTACCGTAATCGGTCATCTAAAATTCCCCCGTTAGTCTACCCACCCCATTCTCACCCCTTGGGAACTCAGCAGAATCTGAAATCCCTCCAACTGCCCCTTGTCTTCGTACACCTGGCCTGGGCGCACATCGGACAAAAAGCAATGTGCGGCCAGGGCGCCGGATGCCTCGCCGATGTTCCATTCGACCGGGTGCAGGCGGTAACAGCCGTTGGTAATGTGCGTCGTCCCAATATTCTTGCAAGCGGGCAGTAGGTTTGTCAACCTAACGGGAATCAAAGCGCCTAAGGGGATCTGGAAAGGCAGGGCGGCAACGTCCAGATAGCCCAGGATGGGCGATCGGGGATGCAGGTCGATGCGATAATGGCCGATGCCGACGCTGTCGGGGAAATGTTCAGCCGAATTACGGTCGCCTGCGATGTGCTGCTGCAACACGGTAAAGCGGGATACTATTCGTCGCGATTCGCGAATGTAGGGCGCTTGGGCGAATCCGTCCGATGTCCCAGTCAAATCGCCGCATGGACGCAGGCCGGTCATGCCCCGTTCTGTTTGCAAGTAGTAAAGCAGCGAGAGGGTCAGCTGGCGCGCGCCTTCTGATCTTTCCTTTCGGGTTTCTTCGTCCACATCGACGATCGGGCCCAGGAAGTAGTCGTTCTGCGGCCAGTTGAGGATGGTTGCCGAATGTCGGGCCGGATTCCACTGGCTTCCGTCCACAATGCGCCGGTAGTCGAAGAGCTCCATCGGTTCCCATGTTTTGGCTTGCCCAGTGATGGGATCGGCCGTCGTCATGCTAAGCAAGGGCCCCGGCCAAAAGGAGGGTTGAAAGGAGCGCCAAAAGTCGTACTGCTTTGGCTTCTCTATGGTGTGGTCGGAGGCTGGGTCATATTGCACCGCCATGCACCAGGTGATTGCTTGCTGAGCGGTCGGGTCGGCGGTTTCCAGCGCATTTGGTTCGCCGGTTTCGGATCGCGCCTCTGCGCCGACTCGATATTCGGCGCCGACCATGGGCAACAGATCGCCTGTCTCGGTGGCGTCCAAGATGTAGTCCGCCTCGATGCCGGTGATGCGCCCTTCTGCATCGATAAAGGTGATAGAAGCAACTCGATCGGCAATGGATTCAGCCTCAATTGGCAACAGACCCTTCAAGACCTTTAGAGAAGGCAAGGCGGCGAGCCAATTCTCGATAACTCGTACTCCGACCAAAGGCTCGAAGCAGAGGCGAGAGACCCATCCGCCTCCTGGGTTCATGCCATCGCCGATGTATTCCGGCATCGCGCGATAGGCGGCCCGGATCAGCGACCGGAGCTTTTGATACCGAGCCGTGCAGCCGACCGTTTCTATCCACTGATTTTCATCAGGCGGAACGGCCTGCGAGGTTAATTGTCCGCCCAGCCAATTTCCATCGGCGGCCAGCACAGTTTCAACCCCCATTTCGGCCGCTGCGATTGCGGCAGAAACCCCGCCCAAAGAGCCGCCGACAATGAGGATTTGTGTCTTCACGCCTGGCAATTATGGCAGGCGGCTACATCTTGGCAAATTTGGCATTATAATATTTGAGAGCGGCAGACGAGGATAACAAAGCCGCCCCAAAACCAAGCCCCAAGACGGGCAAAAGGAACGGAGGTTGAGCAACATGCAACACTGGAAGAAACTGGCCACATTGGCCATCGTGTCGATGTTCGTAGTTGGGTCCGAAGCCCAACTCTCTCCCTGGAAGTATCGCCAGCCGTGGACGTATCCGCTGTCCAGCAGCGAGTCGCGAGTACAGACTTGTACCGCGCCGACGCCGTTGAGCCGCATCGCGGCGGACGATTGGATCTGCACCCGAAGCGGGCCGATCACCCGCGTTTCGTGGTGGGGCAACGTCTTTCACCCCGTCCAGGGCAAGCGCCGCTATCTGGTTCAGATTCGGTTGGGATCAGCGGGCGCATGCATTCCTGGTCAGGTTGTTTACCAGACTTGTGTAACGCCGGACTACTTCAAGTGGACCGGCAAGATCGATTGCCGACAGCAGAGAGTCTACTTTTTCTCGGCCAAGTTGGTACCGCCGTTTACCCAGCAAGCGGGTACTCGATATTGGCTGACGGTTGCTGAGGACGATTCGGCGAGCATCCGCGTGGGTCTGGAAGACTTTCGTTGGTCTCACCATCAGCCGGTCAAGAACTGCCCTGCCGTTCAGTCGAACGCTGCGGGCGGTTGGACCACGCCGATCTTCGATCCGTGCAACGACATCCAGACGGATTTGGCTTTCGGCGTGCACAATCGAGGCACGATCGTTCATCTGGCGGGGCGCCATCCGAACAACTCGATCTTCCGAGTCAACTTGTATGGATCCGGAGGCGTGCAGATGGACACCCTGATGGGCGATCCGGACGATGACGGCAACATGCTGTTGGAGACCGATCTGCCCGACGGCCAATACATGGTTGAGATCGTGGGCATGTCGCTAGTCGGTTTGCGACGCGAGATTCGTCTTCAAGAAGGTATGGAGAGCATCGACAGCTTCTTCGATATCTTCTACGGCGATATCGATCAGAACCAGATGATCGACGACTCCGATCTGGCCACCGTGCTGACCAACTTTGGTCGGTAGTTGGCGCGAACCGTGCGGGCGGGCCTATTGCCCGCCCGCATAGTTCCATTGTTCCCCACCTAAACTTCCCCGCCAATCCCCAAGATCGCCTGGCAGTTTGATTCGTGCTCAGAATTGTGCTACATTTTTTTTGAAGAAGCCGTTCGCGCTTTCGATTCCTCCGCACCCGCCCTCCCAATGAGATCATGACCGCCGTCAAAGTACCGCCGCCGTCTCGGCGGCCCCTTCAGATGCCAATGCGCTCCAGGGAGGGCGAGTAGGTTAAGGCGCTGGCTCCGGGTCGTCTGGCTGCGCGGCCATCGAGGTGAAATGCGCGACCAGTTGCCCAGTCAGTTCTACAACCGGCTGCCAGTCGGGGTGATCAGCGTGCTCCTGCACGTGCGAAGTCAATTCCTTTAGATTTTCCAAGTCGATTTGAGTGAGTTCGCTGTTTTGCACGGCGATGGCGATCGCGTTGAACAGGCCTTGGGCGTATATCAGCCGGATCTCGGGCTCTTGCGACGCCTCCCAGAGCGCCTTCAGATCGTTTGTAACAGAGAGCCGCTGCTCGACCGTCATGTCGGGCTGGATCGCGTTGAACAGGCCTTTG